>JABDKH010000027.1 GCA_013002345.1 Rhodothermales bacterium | reverse complement strand
CGAAGCGTTTCGAGCGGTATGGCCTCCTCGGGTGAGATGTTTGCAAGGTTGACGTTCGGCCCCAGATGGCGCAGAAACCAGACCTGCTGCGCCTTCCTCGGTGCCTCGAACACCACTTGCTGCCTGCCGACCATATCGACAATCTCGTCCACCAGTCCCTCGCGCACTTCCCCGTCAGGACGATAAAGGCCAACCGTGCCGCTCTCACGAGCCTCACAGATCACGCGGTCACTTCCCGCCCTCAGTTCGGACTCGATCATTTCCACCCAGCGGTAGGGGGGCATGATGTGATCCGTGTCCTTCGATCCCACTTCGCTCAACACCGTGAACTCCTCTGACAGCGCCGAGATCAGCGCGACCTTTTCGGAATGTTCAATCTCGATACATCCATCAGATATTTCGAGAATGCCTATCTCCAGTCCTCGAAGGAACTCGAGATAGCGATCGAGCTGCCCCCGGATGTAGAACGCTTCAAACAGGGTGCCGCCGAGATAGACGTCGATTCCGGCCGACCGATACGCCCGTAGTTTTTCCTCAAGTCCCGGCGTGACGACCGACGTTCCCCACCCGAGTTTGACGAGGTCGATATAGTCAGCCGCAACGCCCAGCATATCTTCAACCTGGCGTACCGAGAGGCCCTTGTCGAGCACATAGGTAAGGCCTTCCTCCCGCGGCTTCCCCGTGCGCTCCGGCAGGCCGCCAATATCAATGTTCAATCCCATATCTCGCAGTGTCGCCAGCCCGCGCCCGCATCGGTCAGGCGCCTGCCGAACCAGCCCCGGGCTACTCCTCCGATTTGAGCGTGGACAATCCGATCGGCGCGTACAACGGGCAGGTTCCTACGGCGCTGGTCAGAAGGAATACGACCGCGAGGATGCCGAGGATGATGGCTGCCGTGCCGCTGATCTGTCCGGTGAAGTACAATACCGCCACAACGACGGCAATAAGAAAGCGTATCACGCGATCGATGGTCCCCATGTTCTTCTTCATTTCGCGCCCTCCTGATGGTCGGATGAATTGAATGTCTGAGTAGTTGCTTCCTATCATCTCACTAATAAAATACGGGCTGATTGCTTCCAAAACGGCGTGACTGCTCAATTAGCAGACAGTTAGCATGATGGCGAAATTCATCAAATGGTTCGGAGTCGCGGCGCTGTTGCTGGTATTCCTCGTGCTGGTCGCAGGTAGTTACTACTACTGGAAGAGTAATCAGCTTCTGGACGCAGCCTATGATGTGGCCCCGATAGGACTCGATTTGCCGCCTGCAGATTCCACGATGCTGGCCCGCGGCAGGCACATCGCCATCACACACGGCTGCATGGACTGCCACGGCCCTGACCTGGCCGGGACTCCGATGATGGACACCATGCCTGTGGCAATCATCCCGGCGTCTAATCTCACGCCGGCGGGGGCCGTCGCGTCGTATACGGACGCGGACTGGTTCCGGGCCATACGAAACGGCATCGGTCCCGACGGCAAGAGCCTGTGGCTGATGCCGTCCGCGGCATACACGCGATTGAGCCCGTCAGACCTGGTAAGTTTGATCTCCTTTCTGAAAAGGGCCGACCCCGTTGTTCGCGACTTCGCCCCGAAGCGCATGGGGCCCCTTGGCCGTATGCTCGTCGCCACCGGCACGTACAAACTGGCGGCCGACCTCGTCGACCATGAATTGCCCCTGAGAGCGGCTCCGCCCGCCGGGCCGACCGCCGCGTACGGCGAATATGTCGTGTACTATTGTCGGTACTGCCACGATGCCGACCTGAGCGGAGGACTCATACAGGGGCCGCCGGGGACGCCTCCCTCATCGAATCTCACTCCCTCTGAAGTCGGGCTCGGTGACTACACGGAAGAGGACTTTTTCCGCGCGCTGAGGGAAGGTCGCAAGCCAGACGGCACTGTCATGGAGACGGTATACATGCCCTGGCAGGCCACCGCCGCCATGACCGATGTAGAAATCCGGGCCATGTGGGAATATCTGCAAACGATCGATCCGCTTGGGGCGGGTAGGGCGAACTAGCGAGACATCATCGGATACAATTGGGACCGATGAGATCACCTCTCATGGAACCGAATGACGGCCGGCCCCGACCGGATCGAGGCCGACCGCCCGGGTGCATCGACGCGTGCCGCCCGGAAGGATGACACGCGCCGATGCAGAGTCGGCAAGCCTGTCAGTACAGAATCCAGCCTTCGTATGTCATCTCGAACGTAAACGATCCTGTCGACGGATCCGTGCCGATACCCTCCTGGACGTAGTATCCAGTCGCTCCCTCAAATCGGCCCGTGCCTCCGGCGATTGTCCCTTCGTGGCGGAACGTCCCATCAGCGAATGACTGTCCTGCGTAGTCGGACCAGTACTCATCTCCGTTTGCGGCGATAACGATTACCGATCCTTCGTACGTGAAGTTTGCCAGGTCCAGGCAATGACCGGTCTGGACGAACGTGATTTTCCCCAGGTGTGAGGCAATCCCTTCGCCCGACATTCTGACCGGTAGACCCGGCATCTCGCCCACCATACAGTCTCCCGGCGCTCCTGCGAAGAATCCTGCGCCCGAGGCGCGGCCCTTCATCTGGACCGGATGGTTCTTCGCCGCCTGTGTCGCCTCAAGGACGGTGTCATGACCGGCCTGCTCTGGCTCTAACAGACCAGCGTCGCTGCAGCCTGCGGCAAAAAACAACATCACCGCGACCATGGACCATCCGAGTAATTGAACCTTCTTCATGATGCACCTCCATGCTTCTCGTGAAATGTCTCGCGTGGCCACCGTAGCCACGCCTCAAGTCACACAAGCAGGAAACGACTCCTGGAGAGCGGACGTGCGACAGATTCGAGTTCTTTTCCGACATGGCACGGTGCTCCGGCGCGTGAACGTTGTCCGACAGACTCTCTGAACACGGTAAACCGGTCTACCTGAGGATGCTTCAGGCGGTTCACGTTTCCTCCGGCTGCGCACGGTGAAGGATGTGCTCGGAGGGCGACTCGCCAAACGCCTGCCGGAACGCCTTCGCGAAGTGGGCCGGTGAACGAAAGCCAACCGCGTAGCTTATCTCCGACACGGTTCCCGCCCTGGCTCTCAGCAGCTGCGACGCCCGCTCAAGGCGAAAACGGCGAACCAACGCAGCGGGGGATTGCTCGGTAACAGACTCTACGCGACGCTCTAGTTGGCGCCGGCTGAGACCCATTTCCTCGGCCAGCCAGTCTATGGTCAGGTTCGCGTCTCCAAGGTGAGCATTGACCGCGTCCAGGAGATGGTCGAGAAAGATCTCCTCTTCCGGCGTGATCTCGATGTCGGCAGGGCGCACGAAAACGTCCCGACTGAATCTCTCGCGCAGGTTGCGTCGGCTACCGATGAGATTCGATATGCGAGCCTTCAGTTCAGCGACGCTGAAGGGCTTGGCGAGGTAGTCGTCGGCGCCACTCTGGAATCCCTCAACGGTGTCCTGTTCGGCGGCCTTGGCAGTCAGCATCACGACGGGGATATGACTAAGCTCTTCGTTCGCCTTAATCAGCCGGCACATCTCGTAGCCGTCCATGTTCGGCATCATAACATCTGCCAGCACGATGTCCGGTCTCTCGTCCCGGGTTGTCGCCAGGCCCTCCTCCCCGTCGGTGGCCTCGACTACTCGATATGTGGATTCCAGATGGGTCCGGATGTATTCTCGCACGTCGGAGTTGTCTTCCACGATCAGTATGAGTGGCTCGTCACCCTCTGCGGTCTGTCGAGCCGCGGTGCCATCTCCAACCGCGATGCCGAGTGTCGTTTCTTCCAGGTCCGCGCTACGGGCAAGGCGCAGAACCTGTCTGTTCTCCCCCAGTGGCGTTGGCTCGTCCGGAAGCGGGATTCGGACCGTGAAAGAACTACCCTGTCCGGGTTCGCTATCGACGAGCAGCGTGCCGCCGTGAAGCTCAGTGAGTTCTCTGGCCAGAGAAAGCCCAATGCCCGACCCCTCGAATCGGCGGCGGATCGAGGTGTCGACCTGCTGGAACCTGTCGAATATGCGCTCCAGGTGCGCCGGGTCTATCCCGGAGCCGCTATCCTTCACGACGATCTCGCACTGAGAAATGCCCTCCGCCTTCGAGGTACCGAGGACGATCTCAACTGCGCCGTCCACGGGTGTGAACTTCAAGGCGTTCGAGATCAAATTCGACAGAACCTTTTCGAGCGCATCAGGATCATAGCGGGCCGGCAATGCCTCAACGTCGGGAAGAAAGTCTAGCGCGATTCGCCTCCTTTCGGCCAGGGGGACGAAGCTACGGTAGATGCCCCGGACGAAGTTCACAAGATCTCCCGGTTCCGGTTGCAGAGCCATTTTGCCAGACTCGAGCCGGGAGAGATCCAGCAGCTGATTGATGAGTCTGAGGAGCCGTCTTGCGCTCCGGTGCATCAGGCGATGCTGCTTTGCCAGGCCTCCCGGATCATCCTGGTACAAACCATCGAGTGCGTCCTGGAGTGGACCGAGTATCAGCGTAAGCGGAGTGCGGAACTCGTGACTGATGTTGGCGAAGAATCGATTCTTGGCCTCGTCCAACTCCACGAGGCGTCGAGCCTGCTCCTCCGTCTTTTCCTTCTCGGCGCGGAGTTCTCTCGTGCGCTCCTCAACGGTTCTCTCCAGTTCCCTCGAGCGCGCCTCCAGGCGTCTGACCCTAACCTGAGATCCGACGAACGCGATGGCCGCAACTCCAGCAAGAAGCACAAAAAGGATCCAGGGCTTCTGCCACCACGGCAGCGGGCTGGAACCCTCAAATGAAACAAGCGCGCCTCCCGATGGAAGCACCGCAACGAGTGCCACGTCGTTGGTTGAAGTCCGTCGCCGCGCCACAGTCGGTATGGTGTCAGACGCCAGCAACACGATCGACGAGTCCGCCAACCCGGTTTCAACGAGGTTCAACTCGAAACTCGCGAGAAGACTTCGGTCGTCCCCGTCCATAATGACGACTGTCGTGTCTACGCGAGGTAGGGGAACTCCCGACTCGAATGCACCAAACGGGATTCGCTCCGTGAACGGCACGATAGAAGGCGTTCCCGATCCCAGCGTAATCGACCGCGTCCCGCCAATGCCGTTAAAGACCGTCACAAGTCCGTCGGCCTGCTGAAGTGTCGAGTCGACCCCAACTTCAGTCACATAAAGTGCGACCGGATTTGTAGCGTCAGCGTCGCGCCGATTCCCGGCAAGCACCGAAACGTACCGGTGCCCGAAAAGAAACTTTTCCTCCAAGGTGTAGAGCGGCTCGTCGTCCCTGCGTCCCGACGCCCTCACCTCGATCTTGATGTCCGGCGCGGTTTCCTCCCGCAAGCCGGAGGGTACGTCGAAAAATGCTGTGGCCGAGCCGGCAGGCACGTTGTTTGCAACAACACGGCCATCGATTAAGACATCTACCGCGTATGACCCTGGATAGGAGGCGATATGGGCAAATTGCAGATGGGCGACATTTTCGGCGGGAGTGTATGTCGTTCCGTCGGACAGCACGATCAGCCTGCAAAAACCGATAAGCGCGGCCGACCTCCGGCCAAAGTCCGTGAAGTCCGGAGCTATATGTAGAACGCTGTCTGTCTCCGCCTGAAAGCAATCGACGTCCCATGCCATTTTCCCCGCGTACAACATGTCGCTGAACTCACCATATCCGTAGAACTTCGCGAGATCGCTTTGCTCCCCAATGCCCCTTACGATATTGGTGACCGCTCCCGCCGGGTCGTTGTTAAATACGACCATCTGAGTGTACCCGGGAAGTTCGGAGCCCTCGGGTGCACCCGCGCGGAAGAAGATCTTGAAAGGCGGTTGGCCGATGCGGTTCGCTGGATCGCCCGCCGCGATGGCGAAGTACCGCTCGCCCGGCTCGAGCGTGACTGTCTCACTGTAGAACGCCTCAGGTTCCTCCACTGCACCCGCACGCTTCACCTCGAGGTTCAGGGGGACAGCGGCCGGATAATCTCGAAAAGGGGTCCCGGTCTTGCGGAGCAGGTCGTCCAGCAGGAGAACGCCATCGAGATAGACATCAATCGTGTCCGCCGCTTCGTAGGTCGACGCGTTGATGAACTGGACCCGTGCCGTCTGGCCGCCGGCCGGTGACCCAATAAGTACGACCAACACCGCGACCAGCGAGAGGCATCTCGTTCGGCGAGCGAAAGACGACCCCATCGTCACACTTTCAAACATTCCCGACACACCCGAAGAATCGTTCCACTGAAGTGACTGCTGGCAAGCGTCGCGGCACCCTGGGCTTGGTCGTTGTGCGACCTGCCCCGGCTATAGAAAACAGGTTCTTCGGAATACTGATGACGGGAAATGGAGCCCCGAAGCGTGGGGAATGTGCGGGCTCGGAGCGGTGAGAGGCCTACTCCACATTCACGGCCACGGCCGGCTGCACCGACGCCGCCCTGGAAGCCGGGTAGAGAGACGCCACTACGCACAGAAGCAAGGCAATCGCCGCGACTCCCGCAACATCCCATACCCGGATAGAAACCGGATACGCCCGAAGCAGAAACGAGTCCGCACCCACAAGTGGCACCAGTTCCAGGTACTTCTGCGCCAGCGACATCCCCAGGCCCAGGACCAGCCCGGCAATCGTTCCCGTAATGCCGATCAACAGGCCCTCAAGTCGGAAAATCCAGGCGATATCCTTCCGCGACACGCCCATGGCCTGCAACACCCCGATGTCCCGACGTTTCTCCAGGACCACCATTGTTATGGAGGCCACGATGCTGAACGCAGCCACGACAATGATCAGGGCCAGAATGAGCGTCGCAGCCCACTTCTCCAGTTTCATCACGCTGTAGAGCGATCTCTGAAGATCATACCACGTGCTGACAGCAAATCGATCGGACGGAAGTCTGGCCTGAAGCTGTGATTTGACGGCCGCCGCCTTCTCGAGATCATCCAGACGAATCTCGATGCCGGTGACAGACTTGCCCGTGCGAAAGAGCCGCTGCGCCTCGGAGATCGCGATATACACACGGCTTTCGTCGTTTCCCGACTCCAGGTCGTAGACCCCTCGGACTTCAAACCGCGGAACGTGGAATCCGGCAAACGGCTGCGTGATTCGTCGCTCCAGTTCCGGTGCCGAAAGCAGACCAAGCCGGCTGGCATCAAGCGAACCGCTTTTTGGAGACAGCCCGAATCGCCGCGCCAACCCGATCCCGATCACCATTCCCGACAGCCCGTCCTCACGCTCCAGATTGAATGAGCCGAATCCCGTTCGGTCCACCTCGTCCTCCGATGAAAACTGCCCGGGATCGATGCCCCTCACAAGTACGACCTTCGCCGTCTCGGTTTCTCCTTCGTACGCCAGCAGGGCCTTGCCCTGCACATACGGCGTGGCGGTAACGACGCCCGGAATGGCAAGGGCGACCTGCCGAACCGAATCGGGAGATGGAATCCCCCGGCCCTGCACCGCCTCAATGCGCACATGAGGATCAACCGAAACAAGGAGGTCGCGCACGAAATCGAAGAAGCCGTTCATCACCGACAACACAATGATGAGCGCCGCCACTCCCACCGTCACTCCTACAGTGGATATCCCCGTGATAATCGAAATCAGCGTCAGTCGCTTTCGGCCAACGAGATATCGGCGTGCTATGAAGAGGCGGAAGTCCAAATGAGATCTGACCTGTCGGCGCCGGTTAACGACAACCGGTGATGTCCCGCCTACTCCATTGCCATCTCTGGGTTCGCGAAGAGTTCGTCCGGAACCGATGGCGGAAGCGCGTGCACCTCAGTGAGGATCGCGACGGGTGCAGTGGCGGACTCCTTTCGCTGAGCAAGCCGAACGGTGCCCGACGGCATTTCGAAGTTCCGGTAGTCAGTCCAGTAGTAGGATGAAGTGCGGGCGCCGCGGCCCTGCAGGACGTACGTCCATTTCACTACGTCGCCACTGTTCCTCTCGACTTCGATCCAGTACTGATCTCCCGGTGTCAGCCCCACGCCGGCAAACGCGAGATGAATCATTTCTGTATCGCTCGAAGAGGAGTCGGGCAAATACGTCCGCGTGACTCCGGGGTCGAACAGCTTCGTCGGCGCCATCAGCCAGTACATATCATTGATAAACCGTTGATATGCGGTTTCGAGGAGCGCCGCCTCATCAACGCCTGCCTCCTCTCCGTTGACAAAGGCGTGCCCATCGCGCGTGTTCACATTGAACAGGGCGACCACGGTCGTATCGGTGCCCCTCGTCCACTCCACTCTGTATCTGCCCTCGTGACGATCCCAGAGATGACGAACGGCGGATCTTTGCGCTCCCTCTCGCTCGACGGCGAAGTCGAATCGTATATACCGGACGCCGGCCCAGGCTTCCGAGCCACCCGTCGCCTCCAGCACCTGCATCGCAACGGTGTCGGCTCGGCTCGTCATCTTGATCTGTGCCGCTTCCTGTTCCGTTCGGGTCGAGCACGCGGCGAGTATCAGCATGGCTGCGAATGCCATGCCCGCCGCGGGCGATTTCCAGTCTGCCCGCTTACACGTTGAACCTGAACAATATGACGTCTCCATCCTGCACCTCGTACTCTTTTCCTTCTGAGCGCATCACTCCCGCATCCCGCGCCGCGGCCTCCGAGCCAAGGCGGTCGTAGTCCACATACTTGATGGTCTCAGCTCGAATGAATCCGCGCTCGAAATCGGTGTGTATCGTACCCGCTGCGGCTGCCGCTTTTGTCCCGCGCTTTATCGTCCACGCACGCGCCTGGTTCGGGCCTGCTGTAAAGAAGGTAATCAGATCCAGTAAATCATATGCGGCGTGGACGAGCCGATCAAGACCGGATTCGTGCATTCCGAGTGCTTCCAGGAAGACGGCCCGTTCGGCCGGGTCCAGTTCGGCTATCTGTGCTTCGATTTCCGCTACGACCGTAACTACGACGGCTCCTTCGACGCGGGCGATATCCTCCACGGCGCGAACGTACGCGTTTCCGGTGGCCGCATCTTCTTCAGAGACATTCGCAGCGTACAGCACCTTCTTGTTCGTGAGCAGGAAAAGCGGCTTCATCCATGCCGCCTCTTCCGGCTTCATCTCGAACAGGCGCGCCGGCTGGCCGCTCCCGAGAAACTCGACCAGGCGCTCGTAGAAACTTACCTCGGCGAGCACCTTCTTGTCGCCGGATCGTGAAGCCTTTATGGTCCGCTCCAGTTTCTGTTCGGCCGAGTCCAGATCTTTCAGGAGCAGTTCTGTTTCGATGGTTTCAATATCGCGCGCGGGATCTACATCGGTCTCTACGTGCACAACATTGTCATCGTCGAAGCATCTGACGACGTGGATGATCGCATCCACTTCCCGAATGTGTCCGAGAAACTGATTCCCGAGGCCTTCGCCTTTCGATGCTCCCGCAACGAGGCCCGCGATGTCAACAAATTCTATCGTTGTCGGCACCGTTTCGGGTGCTCCGGCGAGTTCCGCGAGCCGCGCCACTCGCTTGTCGGGGATAGGGACGACGCCTACATTCGGTTCGATGGTGCAGAACGGATAGTTCGCCGAATCTGCGCCGGCGCTGCTGAGCGCATTGAACAGGGTTGATTTGCCGACGTTGGGCAGCCCAACAATCCCACAGCGAAGTGGCATCCTCTACTCCGTCTTCAGGTATTGAAAAGGAACTCGCGCAGTATCGGGGCGAGACCTCTTCTGTTCCGCAGTTCACTGCGTACGGGCACCGCCTTTCGCACAATTCGCAGAGTATTATCTCTCATCAAGGATTTGAGGGGATTGTCCGTCTGGTAGTCTTCGCCACATTATCGTTTCTCCTGATGCCGCTCGCCGCGTCCGCCCAGCGCATTACGTCGGCCGACGTCCTCCAGTTGGGAGCTGCGGGACTGCCCGGGGTGGGCATTCAGCTGGGATACGTTGACGCCGGTGACATCTTCACCCGGGAAGCACTCGTTTATGCTGATGTCAGGCCTCGCTTTCAGTCGGACAATGAGACGTTGCTGATATCCGCGGGCGTGGGGGTATCGATCCGAATCGTTGGCGGACTCGAGACCGTGGAGCTCATCACGCCAAGAATCTGGGACTTACATCTCGGCGTGCGCTTTGGCCCGGGACTGCTCTTTCGCCGAAACGAAACGCGGGCCGAAAAGAATCAGCGTTTCTCTCTCTTTCTTGATCCGTTCGTGCGCTTCACCGTGGCGCCCCGCGGAAAGCAAACGTACTTCCTGGAGGCCGGTGTTCACCGGCCATCGCTGCGCGCCGGTGTGTGGCTCCGGATCTGAGCCGAGCCCCTACCAGTCCGTGTTTCGAACAATCACGAACTCGCGCTCGGGAAGTATGACCGCTGTCAACTTTCCCAGCAGCGGATTGAAGCGATAGACGCAACCCGTGTCGATGTTGATAAGCTGGGGGTGATCGATCGGCTTCGAGACGGGGGTGTGTCCACACACGACAACCTTCTCCCATGCATATTCGTCGACGTTGAGGTGGCTTCGCTCCCAGAGGAATACCTCGGGGTCGACCTGGCCCTTGTTCTCCTCAATCGTCAAGAAGGGCTTGAGGCCCGCGTGCACGAAAAAGTAGTCTTCTGTCTCGTGGAAGTACGTGGTCGCCTGCACGAACTCAACGTGATCATCCGGAAAGCTCGCGTCTTCCGAACCGTTCAGGTAGCTGCCCACCGTTTCCCGGCCACCATTCATCGACCAGATTTCGTCGACGCCTTCTTCCAGGTACTCGAGGAACATGGATTCATGATTGCCCCGCAGAAACGTGCAGGTGTAGTGTTCGCGAAGTTCAATCAGGCGCTGGATCACGCCCTTTGAATCGGGGCCTCGATCGACGTAGTCGCCTACGAAGATCAAGTGCATGTCGGCTGTGAGCTCGAGCTTTTCGAGAAGGCGATCGAGCGTCTTCAAGCAGCCGTGGACATCACCAATTGCAATCTGCTTCATGCGGAATAGAACCTACGAACCTGGAGCCTGATCAATCGAAGGCGCATCGGGCGCCACACTTCTTTCTTCCAGCGAGTCCATTCCGACAAGGCCCCGGCCGCTCTTCCGTAGCCTCCCCTGCTCGTAGAGCAGGAGAAGGACCGCGTCCAGGATTCCATTAATGAACTTGCCGCTGTTTTCAGTACTAAATCTCTTCGCGATCTCAATCGATTCGTTAATCGACACTTTGGGCGGGATATCTGGAAAAGATAGCATTTCGCAGATGGCCATCCGCAGAAGGAGCCTGTCAATCAGGGCAATTCGCGAGAATTCCCAGTTGTCGGCGTGTGATCGGATAATCTCATTGGCCTCCTCTTCACCGTCAATCGCTCGCAGGAACAGTCTTTGTGAGAACCGAAGCGATGTCTCATCGTCCTCGAGCCCGGGGCGAATGATGTGCTTGATGATGTGCTCCGGCGAGCCACCGCCCTGCTCGTAAGCATAGAGCGCCTGCATCACTCTCTCTCGTACCTCACGTCGGCTGCTCATTTTCCGCTGCGCCACGATTTGAATGAACGGGTCTGATTCGCGATGGTCAAGAACAGTGTTCTTGCATTTTCGCGTAGCAAGAATACCACGCCCCCCCATTGGATCCAAGCTGTGCACATCCTCTTCAAGACGCCGCCAACGTTTCTCGAAGCTCAACCGGGCGAGGGTTATGGAACACGCAAGTTCAGTGTCTTCCATAACAGAACCGGTTACCCATGCATCGTTGCGGAAGCGTGTCGTCGACGTCGCCAGCCTTGATCGTGGCGATCGCGCTGGCTGTTGGAATATGGTGGTCCGATCTCCATGCCGGATACGTGTGGACCGGCAGCTTTGCTATAATCGTTGCCGGCGTCATTGCTGCAACACATCTGATTCGTAGACGATCGGGGGTGGCCGTTCATCTCCCGTTGTCAAGATTCGCAGTCGCAATTCTTCTCTTGATCTGCGGCGGCTCGATGCGCAACCAGTTTGTGCGACAGGGGGAGAGCGCGTGGGCGTCCATCTATCGCGTCGCGGAAGACCGGGAGGTAATGGTCGAAGGCCGTGTCGGGGAGATGCGGAAGTCAGGGTCGGGAGCAAGACGTTTCGTGCTGGATGATGTTCGCCTCCGAACCGGTCGTCGTGTTCCGGGGCGTGTTCTCGTATATCCATCGCCTCACCATCCGTCGCCCGGATCGGGGGCACGCGTTATGGTCTCAGGGCGCCTGGCGTCTCTGCCACACGCGAGGAACCCGGGCGAATTCGACTACGCCGTCTACCTCCGACGCCGGGCCATACATGGCCGCCTCTTCATGGATGACGGCGGAACGTTTCGCCTGCTCAGCCCCGCGCCGGGCTTCGTGCGCGCCACCGCGAGCGTCCGTGATTTTGTCGAGGCGAAGTTGATCGCTCACATCCCCTCTGATGCCTCGCGATCCGTTCTGGTCGCCATGGTTCTCGGTGATCGATCAGGAATCGACCCTGTCATGCAGGAGACCTTCGTCGCTACGGGCCTGGTACACCTCCTCGCCGTCTCGGGTCTGCACGTCATGATCGTCGGACTCACGTTCCATCGAATGTGTCGTCCCGCTCTCCTTCGGCTCCGGATGACGTGGCGAATCGCCGAGTCCCTGCGATCGGTGGCCACCCTGAGCTTACTCGTCGTCTACGCCATGATTACGGGCCTGCCGGCATCTGTGGTCAGAGCCGTTACGATGACGGCCGCGATGTTGCTCGGACCGGTGATACAGCGCAGCTCACAATCTCTGAACAGTCTCGGTGTGGCCGCGGCCGCCATTCTCTGGATGCAACCGTACTCCCTTTTCGATCCCGGATTCCAGCTCAGCGTTTCCGCCGTCAGTGGAATCATCCTTATGGTTCCGCCCCTGAAGAAAACGCTCGGACGACGCTTCTCCGCCCGAGTCATAGAAGGAGCTGTTTGCTCGAGTCTTCTCGTATCACTTTCAGCTACGGCTTCCACACTTCCGGTGTTGATGGCACACTTCGGTCGAGCGTCACTCGCGGGGATTCCCCTGAATGTTGTGGCGATACCTCTTGCCGCAGCCGCCCTGTCGTCGGCTGTCCTGTGTCTGATAGCGACGCCGATGCCGTTGATTGCGTCGGCGTTCGGAGCAAGCGCAGATCTGTGTATGCGATTGTTGACGAAACTTGCATCCACCGGATCACGACTCCTGTCTCCACTCGACATCGACGCCGCTTCCGGATTGGTCGGTCACGTGGGCGTCGTGACCCTCATCGTCATACTCGTGCATCTACACCAGCCGGTGCGAACCCGTCGCACTTTGGCCGCCGGCATGATTCTTATCGCGCTTCTTCGACTTCGTCCGCTGGTAGAAACGCCCACCCTCGATGTCCTCTTTTTCGACGCAGGCCAGGGAGATGCAACCCTCATCAAGACACCGCATGGAGCATATGTACTTGTTGATGCAGGTCCTCGCAATGATCGCTTTGACACCGCAGCACGTGTCATCTTGCCGTTCCTGTCCCGGAATCGCATTAGCCGTATCGACATTCTTCTACTGACTCACGCACACGCCGATCATATTGGAGGCGCAAGCTCCATCCTCAGAACCATCGATGTGGGTCGACTGGTCCATACGGGGATCCGCCACTCGTCCACTATGATGGAAGAGGTATTGAATGTAGCAGACAGTGTTGGAGTGCCCCGGCAGCGAATCGCTGCGGGAGACAGCCTGCAGCTGGATGCCAACGTCCGGATGTATGTCGCTGGCCCCTCATCATCAATTCTCGCGACAGCCGGTGAAAACAACCGGTCCGCCGTCGGTATCGTCACGTTTGGACAAACATCCCTGCTCCTGATGGGTGACGCGGAAGAGCTGGCGGAAGCTGATCTCCTCGAGAGGTACAAGACGATTCTAGCCGCTGACGTTGTGAAGGTGGGCCACCACGGGTCGGCTACGAGCAGTCGTCAGGATCTCGTGTCTGCCGTCACTCAATCTTCCCGGGAAAAATCGTGGGCGGTTGTCAGCGTTGGTCGAAGGAACTCGTACGGACTGCCGAGTCGTCGCGTGCTCGACAGATGGAAGTCCGCCGGCATGGAAACGTTATCGACTGCCACGAACGGCGCGGTGCTCGTCAGGTCCGATGGCGCTTCTTTCGAGCGAGTCGTGTGGCGCCGGCTGCGGTGACTACTGATTGAGAAACAACGGAAGCGGGCACTCCTTGAGTAGCTTCTCTGTAATCGACCCGAAAGCAATTCGCTTGATGCCCGAGACGGAGTGGGAACCGATCGCAAGCATGTCCGCATCCACGTCTCGCGAGTAGTCGAGAATCGCTGTTCGGGCATCATTACTCTTCAAACTTGCAGCCGTCGCTTCGACACCGTGTGCAGCCAGGTACTCTTTGAGGAGCGAGAGCATCAGTTCAGACTCGGAAGAGTCTTTCTCGTAAACATTAACAAGATGGACGGCTACGTCGGGTCCAAACGGCTTCAGATGTGCATAGTCCCTGACGGTTCGCGCTGACGCAAGACTGCCGTCGTATGCAACAACGAGCCGGCGAATTGTTGTGTAGGAGTCGCTGACAACAATCGAGGGAGCAACCGTGGCCTTTACTACTGACGCGAGGGTATCGGGAGTTTCTTTCTTTGGGTGACCATAAAACAGGTGTGGATCCCGTCCAATTAGAAGTAAATCGTGGTACTTCATGTCCTCCACGATTCGTTGCACGGGAACACCCTCCTGAACCATCTCCACGTGTTCAATACCAGCATCGACCACGGCAGACTCAAACGTCTGAATCAACTCTCTGGCTTTGACGCGCGTTTCGGTGGTGAGCTTCTCGCGGAGCTTCTCGGCGTAGTAAAAACTTCCAATTCCACCGCCCTTCGACCCTGACTTGATGCTTCCAAGGTCAACAACTGCAAGGCCCGTCACTGACGCATCAAACCGTTTCGCAATTTCCGTCGCATATCGAATGGCGACAGCTGTGTCGGAATCAGCATCCAGGGCTACAAGAATTTTCTTGATCATATTCATCTTACCGGCGTGCCAGACTTTCGGAATAATGTAATCCCCCAACCAATGGGTGCCAACGGATATTGGGAGGAGAGATGAACCCGAAGGTTACTGACAGATTGTCTTACTCTTACTTCTTAAAGAGTATTAATTAGATAGGATGTAGTGGGTAGTTGGCCGTGTTGGGTTCTTGATAACCGGGCTATCCACGGGGCTGCCCACAAATGTGTATTACGCGCACAGGCTTCCCAACAACGTTATCCACCGATTGTTGATGCGCTAATTGGCCGGAATTGCAGGCAGTTCGACTATTCGGCCCCGGAGCAAGAACATATCAACACCGGTGTTCATCTCCGGCCCGAGCCTTGCGCGCGCCCTTGTCCACACGTGTCTAGATTGTGAGTTGGTGTTGGCCGGACTGTGAAGACGAAGTGGGTGATCCACACCCGTTCACACGACGAAACTTTCCACAATCTCCAACACGGGTTGCCAACAGGCTTGTCCACCCGGAGGCCCTGGCGCATGTGCAAAGAATAATGCAATCAGGAACGCCCGAGGAGTTTGTACATCTCGGCCTTGTAGTCCTCGACGCCGGGCTGATCAAACGGATTGACCCCCAGCAGGTAGCCGCCGACGGCCACGGCGTGCTCAAAGAAGTAAATAAGACGACCAATTGAGACGGCCTCGAGCGAATCGATCGTAATCGTCATATTGGGCACACCCCCGTTGAGATGGGCCCGAGCCGTTCCCTCGTACGCCTTCTGATTCACGGCAGACAACCGTTGCCCGGTCAGGTATTCCAGGCCATCCGGCGGGCCATCAACCTCGGGCACCACAAGAGTGTCTGAAACCTGGCGCTCCATCAGGAACGTCTCGATGACCCGCCTCTGTCCGTCCTGCATGTACTGACCGATGGAGTGCAGGTCGGTGGTGTACTGCACCATGACCGGGAAGAGTCCGCGATGGTTCTTGCCTTCACTTTCCCCAAAGAGTTGTTGCCACCAGCGCGCAATACCATAGAGCCGCGGCTCGAGGACGGCAAGGGCGTCCACGGAGTACCCCTTTTCGTGAAGCAGGTAGCGCGCGGCGGCATATTCGAGCGCGACGTTGTCTTCGTTTGTCACAAGGAGATCGCACATTTCAACGGCGCCACGGAACAGTGCCCGGATATCGACCCCGGCGGCAGCGATCGGAAGAAGACCGACGGGCGTGAGAACAGAAAAGCGACCGCCCACGTCGGCAGGGATCACATAGCGGCGGTACCCGTGCACGTCGCGAAGCTCGTTGAGCTTTCCGCGATCGGGGTCGGTTGTCACGATGATCCGCCTGTCGGCATCTTCGAAAGTGTCGTGCATCCAGTTACGAAGAAGCCGGAACGCTATGGCGGGCTCAAGAGTGGTTCCGCTCTTGGAAATCACATTGACGTATACGGATTTCCCTTCCAGATACCGGAGCAGTTCTTGATGATAGGAGCCACTGAGGTGGTGGCCGGCGAACAGGATCTCGGGGGATCCTTCCGGCCGTGTGAGGTGAGGTGTCAACGCAGCAATGACGGCCTGGGCGCCCAGGTACGACCCGCCAATTCCGATACATACGAGGACGTCCGCCCGCTCTCGTATCTCCGCCGCTGTACTCTCCAGCTCCTCCAGCAGGGCACTGGCGGAACTACCGAGCAAGTCTCGCCAGCCCAGGTAGTTGTTGCCGGCGCCACTCTTTTGCAGCAGGCTCTGGTGCGCTGCGACCAGCCGCGGGTGGAGAACTTCGTATTCCTCCGCGGCGACAAATGGCGAAAGATTGTTGCGATTGAGTTCCAACATGGATGGACACCCGGGCGGGGCAGTTAGTGAATCTGCGGACAAACGTGGCGACGCGTGATGGAGCCGCTCCCAAAACTATGAAAGAAACGGCATGCGGCCCGTGCGCGCAGCTGGCGACAACACGGACAACGGCGCCCGCTCAGCGGCAGAACATTCGGGCAGCAGCGTCGTCAGTATTCCTACACCCCACCACCGCATGACTTTATGAATCGGCTTCCCGGTCGATTCTTCAGAGTACCGGCAGCACCCACGCCGGCTCACGGTCATGCAC
>JABDKH010000026.1 GCA_013002345.1 Rhodothermales bacterium | reverse complement strand
CGACAAAGAGAGATCTTGGCCGACGCTGTGGTCGTCGGCGAGGCGATGGCCAAGAACATGGTCTTCCGCGAGCGTCTGCCAGGCGTACTGCGTGACGATGGCTGGCGCCTGATCATTGGGGGCGTAGAGGGCGCTGAGCCCGGCGATGCCATGGAGAATACCCAACGAACGAAGTACTTCGATCGGTTCGATCCGCGCGCCCGTTTTACCTATGAAGCCTGTCTTACCTCGGAGCGGATGTCTTTCCCCAGGCCGGGTTTAGGCATGGGTTACGGCGGAATGTTCCTGGACACCAAAGGCCGCGCACTCACGGGTGATCGGTCGTACGTGATCAACGTACCTGCGAACCCGCCGGTCAGCCTGTTCTGGGCGATCACCATCTACGACGTGGACACGCGTGGCTTGATCACGACGGACCAGCAGCGGGCCGAGCGCGGATCCGTGCATGAAGGGATCAAGACCAATCCGGACGGTTCGACGCCCATCTTTATTGGCCCGAAAGCCCCTGAGGGCTGGGAAAACAACTGGATCAAATCCGTTCCGGGGCGTGCCTGGTTCCCGTATTTCCGTTTCTACGGACCGACTGAGCCCTTCTTTGATCAAAGCTGGAAACTGCCGCAAATCGAGGAAGCCGATTTTGCAGGCTACTGAAGCTAGATCGTCGATCTGACCGCAGGCGTCCGACTGATAACGTCGAACACCTGCTGGCCCTCACGGTGTCATGTAGCGTGTCGAGAGGACGAATACGAATGGCAAGACTCCGACCAAGGCATTTGCGCTCCGGAGTATCAGTATTGTTGGTTACGGCAATCCTGGTATTAGTCTCCACTCCCTCCCTTCATGCTCAAGTAACGTCAGAAGACGCTGACACTTCGACCCGTACGGGCCTCACGAAACGGAACGCGGGCGATATTGAGTTCCAATCGATCCGAACGGACAGTCCGCGGGAAACCTTCGGAACGGCCCTTTATCTCAGGGATGAGCTTGAGCACGCGATGCTTCGCTACAGGAATGACAGGACGCGTCGCAACATGCAACAGATCGCCTCGATTGCGACGCAGTTCAGTGCGCTTCTCGACCTCTCATCGGTGCCTGAGGGCGTGCGTGAAGGGATCGGAGAGCAGACGTCCGCTTTTCTTCTCGACATCTTCGGGCGCATCGATCTACCCAGTCCCGCCGATGTCCCCGATCTGGAGTCGATGGCAGAAGAGTCGGCACCCACATCATGGCGAATCCCGGGCACACCGATTCGAATCGCCCGCATTGCGGAGGGACCACGAGAGGGGGAGTTCCTATTCAGCGGAGAAACCATTCGGGCAGCGCCACGGATGTTCGAGGCTATTCAACGCGTGCCGCTACGATCGTCACTGGGAATCGGAACGTGGAGCGTTGCTGTTCGCGAGTGGACCGGTCCAATCATCCCGGCAGGTGTGTCAAGCGCCATTCCGAATATATTGCGTGGTTTCTGGTGGGACACACCTATATGGAAAGTCCTCGCAACCATAGCGATGTTCATACTGTCTGCGCTCGTAATTGCGTTCATGCATCATGCTCTCAATCGGAGAGAAAGCAAAAGTCGGATAGGCTTCCTGTTGCGTCGTGCACTCACTCCGTTGTCTATTCTGGTCGCGGTTCCGTTCATAGAGCATATCGTCGACCTCGAGATCAATGTGACCGGTGCGTTTGGAGTGTATGCGGACACAGCAAGAACGGTCATAGCCTATTCGGCATGGGGCTGGCTTCTTTGGTTGATACTGATGATCATCGTCGAACGTATCATATTATTTCGGAAGCGTCCGGAAGGCGATTTCGATGAGCAGTTGTTGCGGATCTTTGCCGGCGCGCTCGGTGTTGTGGGCGGCGTGATAATCGTAGGTGCCGGGGCACAGAAAGTAGGGCTTCCTCTATACAGCGTGGTTGCCGGTTTGGGCATCGGCGGTCTCGCCGTTGCGCTCGCGGTTCGTCCGACACTGGAGAACATGATCGGCGGCGTGATGCTCTATCTCGATCGCCCGGTGCAGGTCGGAGAATTTTGCAGCTTCGGCGACAAGACAGGTACGATCGAGAGCATCGGCGTACGCACGACGAAGATCCGGGGGGCCGATCGTACGCTTATTTCAGTTCCGAACGCCGTGCTTGCTGACATGCAACTCATCAACTGGGCAAGATGTGACTGGATGTTGATCAACCAGACCATCGGCCTCCGTTTCGAGACGACACCGGATCAGATTCGTATTCTTCTCGTGAAGGTTCGCGAAATGATTCATACTCACCCCAAGATTGATCGCGATACTGTTCGCGTGCGATACACCGGACCTGCTGCGGCTTCGCGCGACGTAGATATTCGCATCTACGCCCTGACCCACGACTGGAACGAGTACTACGCGATTCGCGAGGACATCTTCCTCAGAATAGATGATCTCGTTGAGGCGGCTGGGATCTTATACGCTGTGCGCCGTTGGCGATAGTCGGACCAGATGGGGTGATTGAATAGGAGAGACCTTTGACTCATCGTTACTTGTAAGAGGAACGATGATGACGAAGAAGAAAGACAGTGCCGAGAAGGCCGTTCAAGACATACGCCGGGCGACCCGTCGGCGCTATTCCGCCTAAGAAAAGATAAGGATCGCGCTGGAAGGCCTTCGAGGCGAGTCCAGCATCGCCGAGCTGTGCCGCCAAGAAGGCATCAACCAGAACCTGTACTACCGCTGGTCGAAGGAGTTTCTGGTTCTACATCGACGATACCGATCTGGTGACGAAGCGGATCTTCGAGACGCTCGTCGTCGCCTTCCAATCGAGGCTCGGCTCGGTGGCACCCGAAGCTGGTCCCCAGCTTGCCCTGCCGATCGGCAGGTTCTGATTAGCCCCATCTCCCCGAATTCCGGCAGAGATTTCGGTTAGCGTCAGGC
>JABDKH010000025.1 GCA_013002345.1 Rhodothermales bacterium | reverse complement strand
CGTCGACCTCGGGCGAAAACGTCGTGAACTCGACCTTTGACGCCGTGTAACTCTGCTTCGCGAAAACGGTGTACGTCTGCTCGTACTCGTAGAAACCGTTCCCGGAATTCCAGTTCATGCCCTTGATGCGGATCATCGACCGAACCGGCCCGTTCACAACGACGTCATAGGCGTAGCGCGTGTCGCTGATTTGCCCTGCATTCCAGCTGGACCTGAACGGCAACTCGCTTTGTGTCGGCGTGAACCGGGGCATCGACACCGCGCCGGGCTTTTCCGGATCCTCGAACAGGCAGATCGCCCCGCCGCCGAACGATCCGGCTACTCTCTGAATGTCCGAACCCAGGTCGCGGTCGATGGCCGATACGCCGTACCCGTCCAGGTTCTCCATGTACAGTCGATGCGACATGAGCATCGGTCTGCGCTTGGCGTAAACGTCGACGGCATTCGCGAACCAGATCTTCCAGCCCACGTTTTCGCTTTCCCAGAATGGCATCAGGTGACGCGCGTAGCTGCCGATATTGGCATGCGTGTAATGCTCGTTCCAGCCGCGGATGTTCTGGCCCAGGTAGATGTAGATCGTCTTCTCGGAGTTCGCTTCGATGTCCGTCTGGAAGAACAGCTCGTCCCAGATACCGTCCTTGTCGAGGTCATCCATCTGGTGGAAGGCGGCGTGCCCGTTGCTCTCCGCACGTAGCTGGTGGCCGCCCTGCACGACCAGTAGTTCTTCCGACGGGCCTTCGTACGGCGGCAGATTCGGGTCAACCACGGTGACCCACATCTCGTGGACGTCCGGAACCGGAAAATCCGCGCGGCGAATGACAACGGATGCGTTTTGCCGATCGAAATCAAGGCTGTTGGAGAGCGTAAACTCGAGTCTCTGTACCGGTCGGAAATTGCCCTGTTCGTACCAGGGACTATCGCCTGCCAGCACGCAATGGCTGGCAAGCGCCGCAGATACAAGAGTCAGATATCGCACGACATCTCTCAATAGTCGTCCTCATCCTCGAAGAAACTGCGGTCGATACAATAGTAGCGGCCATCCACCTCAACGGGCACGGACCAATCGGGGCACTTGACGTCTGACCCCGCCCTGAACATGACCGGCCGGTGCTGGCTCGTGTAGCAGCCCGCGACAATGCAGAATACCAATACCGTCAGATACAGGCGCAAAAATTTACCGCTTGTGCTCATCAATGATATCGCCGATGTCCTCCATGTCCTGGCGAGACGCACAATCGTACGTGCCCGTATTCTCGTCATCGATCCTCGTGTATCCGGGCGGACATCCTGTGTCAGTAACAACGCCTGTTGAGGTGGTGCTACACCCGCCGAACAACAGGAAACTGACAAGGAGGACCTTTATCGGTGCCTGGAATTTCATTGCTGCCTCACCTTACGTCGCTACCACTCCCGCACCTTGATGTTGCGGAAGCTCACGTCGTCGCCGTGGTCCTGTAACAGGATACGCCCTTCGGGCCACTGGCAGAAACCGTCCCACTTCTGGTACTTGCTGTAAGCGACCAATCCCCGGAACATCTGGCTGAAGCGGTCGAACTCGACAACTTTCTCATTATTGAGCCAGTGCTCGACGTGTCCGTCGTGGGAAATAATACGGCCCTGGTTCCACTGCCCGATCCCCTTGAACTGCTTGGCACGGCCTTCGGTCTGGAGATTCTCGGCCGTGATCATGTCGTACAGAGAAGCTAACGTACGATTGCCGCTCACGCCCTCTTTCGCATCCGGGTGTTTTGCGTCGTCAAGGAGCTGAAACTCACAACCGATCGCGGATCCTGGTCCGAGATTCAGGTCAGCATCGACGAAGTATTTGATACCACTGTTCGCTCCTTCGGTGAGCAGGAATTCGAACTGCAACTCGAAATTGCTGAAGGTATCGAGCGTGACAATGTCGCCAAAGGCTGCCGATTCGCGACCATCGGTACCTTGGACGGAAAGAACGCCATCCTTCATGTTCCAACCCTCGGGCGGGAAGTGGTCGAGTTTCGCGCCACGCCAGCCGGCCGTCGTCTTGCCATCCCACAGCAACCGCCAACCCTGCCGGACTTCATAATCCGTCAACTTGTTGTTCAGGTAGCTGATCTGCACGACCTCCGGGTCGCGGAGCTTGCGATTGGCCTCGAGATCGTCGGTCATGATCCGCAGATTGCGCCAGTGAACGGTCCGTCCCGCATGCTCAGGATCCCTGATGCTGTGCACCTGCAACCCGATGAAGCCCGTTGCCGTCATGTCGTCGACCAGATCGGCCGTTTGGATCCCATTCACCCAAACGCGGAGCGTGTCGCCGATAGCTTCGACGCGGAACTGGTTCCAGTCCCCGTTCTTGAAAGCATCCCGGCCTTTCTCGTTACGTGTCAGCGGATACAGCCACTTGCGGCGTTTCTCGTCATAGAGGCCGCCACTGAAACGACGATCCGTCGGGTCAACTTCGACCTGGTAACCCTGCACGATGCCTTTGTCGCTGAGATTGCTGCGGATTTGTACGCCCGAATTCGACGGTGCGCCCAGGCGCATTTCGTATTCGAGGATGAAATCGGAGTATTGCTTCTTCGTTACGAGGAAGCTGTTTGGCGTCTTCGCAACGGTAAAGCCGACGATCCCGCCATCTTTGACCTCGTACCGTGCGTCGCCACCAACCTGTTCCCAGTTCTTTAAGTCAGCGCCGTTGAATAACGGCTTCCACTCAGCAGCCTGTGCCGATACGGCCAACAACCCGATCACGAGGCTGGTCAACAGTTGAAATTGAGTTTTGTTTTTCATATCTGTTCGTCCTGTCGGTTTTGTTCTGTGGCCTCCGGTATTACGGATGATGAAAAGTCAAGAGAAGTTGCTCGCAGAGGCCTTTGATCATATAGTAATGCTACCGGTAGCAACTGTGCAACCTGCAACGGTATCTATCAGATGAGTCGAATCGTACTGTTCGGTACGGGAATCTGTATCGCCCTACTGCTGCCGCTGCAGGCGCTGGCACAATCCATGCCGAATCTCGTCGAAATTCGTACTGACGGTCAGGGCCAAGCTGACGTCAGTTTAAACCCCAGGCATCCCGAGGAAGTAACGACGCCTCATTTGGGCTCACTGTCGGAAGACGGCGTTGCCTTTTCGTGGCGGCGCGGCTCTTCGAAGAACCCTACCTGTCGTCAGATTCGGAGCATCACGGCTTGCTGCTGCACTCCGTCTACCACCGTCCGAATGGCTGGGACTACGTTCCGGATGGTCAGTCGATCCCGTGCAACGAGTCGACGATGTGGGGCGACTACCACGCGATGGAACTGGCTTTACTGATCAAGCGCATGGCCAACAACGAGTACCTGCAATTCGCAACCTGGTGAGAGTAGCAATGAAAGACCGATCGATATTTCTTTTCCTGGCAACAGCCCTCGTTGCCGGACTGACAAGCTGTACAACTGAAACCGGCGAAACTACCGGCACCGTTGTGGAACGGCGGCCGAACATCCTGTTGGCAATTTCGGACGACCAGGGCCACATCCATGCGGGACCCTACGGGTTCGCACCGGTCAGGACTCCGACACTCGATCGCCTGGCGGAACAAGGCGTTCTATTCAATAACGCGTTTGTTGCAAGCCCGATGTGTACCGTTGCGCGCGCCTCGATGTTCACGGGACGAAATCCATGGGAAAACGGTGAGGCTGGTCAACATGGCAGCCACTTCCCCGCGACGTTGGTGAGTTACGTCGATCTGCTGGAGGAAGCCGGTTATGCCGTCGGCTATACCGGCAAGTCGTGGAGCCCGGGCAACTGGGAGATCACGGGACGAAGCCGTAACCCTGGTGGTCCCGAGTTCAACGACATCAAGCTGGATCCAAAGCCATATACAGGACTCTTCGATTCCGACTACACGCGCAACTTCCAGGCCTTCCTGGAACAGAAGTCGCCCGACCAGCCGTTTGCATTTGTCTACGGTGCCAAGGAACCCCATGGCCCCTACGAGAAAGGATCCGGGCTGCGCGCCGGGTACACGACAGACGGCCTGACCCTGACCGAGAATTTCGAAGACAAGTCGGAGGAAGTGAAGCGCGACCTGCTGGACTACTTCCTGGAGATCGAATGGTTCGATACGCACCTGGGACAGATGATCGACATCCTCCATGAGCGTGGCGAATTCGAAAACACGCTCGTTCTCGTCACCGGCGACAACGGCTCACCGGTTCCCGGTGGCAAGGGTGATCTTTACGACCTTGGCGTTCACGTGCCGCTGGTCGCTACCTGGCCGGCGAAGATCAAGCCGGATCGTGTAGTCGACGACCTGGTCAGCCAGATCGACTTCGCGCCCACGTTCCTCGAGATGGCGGGCGTCGAAGTGCCGGCGGCCGTGACCGGCAGAAGCTTCCTCGACCTGTTACTTGCCGATGATAACGGACGGCTCGATCCGTCCAGGGAATACGTACTGGCCGGCCAGGAGAAAGGCGGACACCAGCGGAATGATCACCTCGGGTATCCGATGCGCTCAATCCGCACGCATGACTACCTCTACATTCGGAACTTCCGGCCGGAACGGTGGCCCCGGGGTAACGCGCCGAAACCCGGACAGGAAACGCAGTTGGATCGATGGCGAGTAAGGCGTCCCGCCGAGGAGCTTTACAAAGTCAGTGAAGACCTGTTCTGCCTCAACAACCTTGCCGAGGATGCAACCCATGCCGATGCACTCGCGGAACTTCGAGACGCGCTGGAACAGAACCTGCGAGCACAGAACGATCCCCGCGTGCTGGGCTACGGCGACATTTACGAGAGCTTCCCGCGGTACATGTCGTTCAAACCCGAGTTGCAGGGATTCAAGGAACGCGGCGAGTACAACCCGGACTATCTCATGGAGATTCCGCCGGAGATTTTCGTCAGTGAGTTGTATTACCAGGCGCTGGCCAGAAAAAATGAACAGCCGCGCTAATCGGGCAGTCCGTGGTCCTTCCCCTGGGGATCACGCCACGGGATGCGGCCGCTTTCGATAATGTGCTCTTGTAGCAGGTCTTCCAGCTGCCTTGCGATTCGATTGCCCTGCATGTCGATCGGCGCCTCTTCGTAGGGGTCCTCGGCGAGGTTGAACAACAGCGGCATATCGAACGGGTGGTTGACAACGAGCTTGTAATCACCCTGCCTGACCGCGTAGTGCGGAATGCCCATCATGTCCCTGCCCTCGCGCCGCACCCAGACGAGTGTGCGGTCATTCGCGGGCGCCTCGCCGCCGAGCAGCG
>JABDKH010000024.1 GCA_013002345.1 Rhodothermales bacterium | reverse complement strand
ATCTCCCACTCCTGCCACGCTCCGCGATATAGCCAGACCATCGGCGGCTGATGACCCGCACCGTCGTCTTCTGATTCCTCGTCCCCCGGGCCGCCGAACTCATGCGCGTTGTATTGCGCAAGCGCCTGCTCGATGGCGGAGTAACACATGCGGTGCGTCCCGTGTGGATCCGACAGGTCGCCCGCAACGAAGATGTGTGTCGGCTGAATCTCGCTGAGCAAGTCCAGAACAATCTGGATGTCCTCGTCATCGATCGGATCCTTCTTGACACGACCGGTCTTGTAGAACGGCATGTCAAGGAACCTGGCGCACGAGGCATCCAGCCCGATCACCTCAATCCCGGCAACCGCTTCCGTGTACCGGATGTAGGCCTTGAGGTCCTGCACTTCCTTGAGATCAACGGAAGCCGGCTCTTTGTCCTTGAAGAACTGTTCGATGCCATCCACCTTGTCGGAGATCGTTCCGGCCTGCTCGTCCCCGACGAACATCGGCGCCGTCATCTCCACAAAACGGAGATGCCGGCTTACATCGCCATCAAAGACGGCTACCGATCCGTTCGTCATGTAGGCAACCTTTGTATCGTTGCCGTTCTGCGCCAGCTTGAGCAACGTCCCTCCCATTGAAATCACATCATCGTCCGGATGCGGGCTGAACACGATGATCTTCTGGCTTGACGGCAGATCCTTCCGATACCAGATCCGCCGACGCAAGTCCTCAAACGTCGACCGGCACAGCTCATCCACGCCGCCGTAGTACGCATGTACGAGACTGTGCAAGTGATTCTGATGGAAGTCCGACACCTCCAGCCACTGGATGGACTTGCCCACCTTCTTGGACAACCAGATCACGGCCCGCTTGGCCAGGTGATCGTCCCAGTGAACTTGCCGGACGAGCCATGGGGTCTGCTCGCGCGTGAGCTGACCAGCCGCCGCCCGATCGAGATAGAAGGTGGCGTCCGGGTGCAGCTGCAAGTAGGTCGCCGAGACATCAGTCGTCGGCGCCTCCTCAACCGCACGGCGAATGATCGGCGCTTTGTGCTCGCCAGTGGCTATCAGAATGATCTCCTTCGCCTCCAGGATGGTACCGACTCCCATCGTGATGGCCTCTCGAGGTACGTAGCGCTCTTCAAAGAAGTCGCTTGCGGCATCCTTGCGCGTAATCTCGTCCAACACGATCAGGCGCGTCCGGTCGCCGATCTCGGACCCCGGCTCGTTGAATCCCACGTGGCCGCTGCGGCCCACCCCCAGCAAGAGCAGATCTATCCCGCCCGCCTTGGCAATCTCGCGCTCATACTCCGCACAGTGGTGCTCCACTTCTTCCGGCGTGATGTCCCCGCGCGGAATGCGAATATTCTCCGGGCGCACGTTGATGTGATCGAACAGATTCTCCATCATGAACCGCCGGTACGATTGGAGACTGTCCGGCTGGATCGGATAATATTCGTCCAGATTGAACGAGATCACGTTGGTGAAGTCCAGCCCTTCTTCCCGGTGCATTCGGGCAAGTTCGTGGTAAACGCCGATCGGCGTCGAGCCGGTCGGCAAGCCGAGGACGGCGTACTCGTTGGCTGCGTCCTTTTCCTGAATCAGCGTTCGAATGCGCCGGGCTGCCTGCAGCGCGATTTCTCCGGGATCGTCAAATATTAAGACCGGTACTCTTTCGCCAGCGCTTCCGCTTCTCTTATGTACCTGAATCTGACTCTCAAGCCGATCTATACTCATGAGCGTTCCTTGAGTGGATGTGCAACAGAAGAAGTCTGAAACGATAGCACGCGAAAGAGATTCCCAGTCGCTAGATTCGGGATCACGAACCATCGAATATTCACCAAACAAGCTAATGTCCCGACCCTCCCATCGCAATCCCTGGACGTGGGTACCCAGCCTGTACTTCAGCGAGGGGATCCCGTACGTCGTCGTGATGCTCGTATCCGTCATCATGTACAAGCGGCTGGGAGTGTCCAATACTGACATTGCTCTGTATACGAGCTGGCTGTACCTGCCATGGGTCATCAAGCCCCTCTGGAGCCCGCTTGTCGATACGATCAAGACCAAACGGTTCTGGACGATCGCGATGCAGCTCCTGATCGGCGCGGGGCTCGCCGGAGTCGCGCTGACAATCCCCGTTCCGGATTTCCTCAGATACACGCTCGCCTTTTTCTGGCTTCTCGCGTTCAGTTCAGCGACCCACGATATCGCGGCCGACGGATTCTACATGCTCGGCCTTTCGACACACGATCAAGCGTGGTTCGTAGGGATCCGAAGCACGTTCTACCGCATCGCTATGATCACCGGCCAGGGCCTCCTCATCATCCTGGCGGGGTACCTCGAAACCTCGACCGGGCTCGAGCCGATTCAAATTCAGGTTAACGCGCAAACGTCGACGTCGTCCGTCGCCTCGGTTGATGCCGCGTTCTATGATTCGACGAGACTGCAGGACGAAGGCGCGCCGCTTCGACTCATCGTGGATCCTGTCGAAATTGAAATTGCCGCGCGGCCGCAGTCGCGAGCAACTGTCGATTCCATTCTCGCGCAGGTTAGGGCCCACAACATTGGCAACCGATTCTACGAGCCCGAACGCGGCATCGATGACGATGGAATGGCAGATGCACCTTCAGCGTGGAATCGACTTGTGTCGGGACCGCTGAGACGGACCGTGCAGCGGCTCTTTGGCGCACAGACTGCGGAGACGGCACTACCCGATCTGGCAGGAAATGTCGGAGTCGTTCGCGTCTACCTTAGCAGGCCAATGGCTGCGGGAGAGCAGGTGGTTGTGAATCTCGGACGTGACTCCGGAGACAAGAGCGTACAGCTCATTGAGGGTGCACGCCTGGAGTTTGATCTGGACAACCAGAGGGAGAGCGCGCTCATCGCCTTTCAGCTCGATCCGAAGCTGAATCGGGCCACCGGTGCGTCCTTTGTCGGCCGATCCGGCAACATTGCGCTCGCATGGTCGATCACATTCTACGTACTGGCCGGCTTCTTCGTCGTGGCATTCGTGTATCACAAGGTGATCATGCCGTTCCCGGAAGAGGATGTCGCCATCGTCCAGGGCCCCGACTCCAGCATCCTCGCCGGGTTCATCGAGACGTTTACGTCATTCTTCAAGAAGCCAGGCATCGCGACGGCTATCACCTTCATGCTGCTCTTTCGGTTTGCGGAGGCACAGCTGGTCAAGCTCGCTTCCCCGTTCTTGCTCGACGCACGTGAAATAGGTGGACTTGCACTTACCACCGGCGAGGTGGGCTTTGTGTACGGCACCGTCGGTGTGCTGGCCCTTACGGCCGGGGGACTGCTTGGCGGATTCCTCGCTGCACGAAACGGCCTGAAGTTCTGGCTGTGGCCGATGGTCATCGCGATAAACATCCCGAACGCGGTATACGTGTTCCTATCGACCGTGGCGCCGGAGAGTCTTCTTACCGTGAACATTTGCGTGGCCATTGAGCAGTTTGGCTATGGCTTCGGGTTCACGGCGTATCTCCTGTACATGATCTACGTGGCCGACGGACAGCACAAGACTGCACACTACGCGATCTGCACCGGTTTCATGGCGCTCGGGATGATGATTCCCGGAATGTTCAGCGGCTGGCTGCAGGAGATCATCGGATACCCGAAGTTCTTCATATGGATTCTGATCGCTACGATTCCGGGGTTCATTGCGACGGCTCTGATCAAGATCGATCCCTCATTCGGCAAAAAGGAGGACAATGCGGAGGGCGATGCAAGCTGACCTGATCGGCTCAATTCCATGGCTCGCACCCCTGAATCACACAGACGACTATTTTCCCACTTCGATCACGCTTTGAGGCTCGAACAATGCCTGGATCTGGCACTTTCAAGGCCCTTGGGCCATACATCAGCATAGTCTGCGCCGCTCTGTTCTTCACATCTTGCGGTAGTCAGCGTCCCGTGAGGCAGGTGGGCGTGCCGCTCCCTGAGCCACCCGTCCCCCAGATGCAGCGCGAATTCCGCGCCGCATGGATCGCCACCGTCGCGAACATCGATTGGCCATCCCGGCCCGGACTTTCCACGACCGCCCAGAAGATGGAACTGCGCCGGCTCCTCGAACGCGCGCGCGCCGTCGGACTGAACGCCGTCATACTGCAGGTGCGCCCCGCCGCAGACGCCATGTACGACTCGCCAATCGAGCCGTGGTCGGAGTACCTGACCGGCACCATGGACGTGCCGCCGAAGCCCTACTACGATCCCCTTGCCTTCGCCGTAGAGGAAGCACATCGACGGGGACTGGAGATCCACGCCTGGTTCAACCCGTTCCGCGCCCTGCATCGAACCGCCACGGCGCCGCCGTCTGCCCGACATGTCAGCGTCGCATTTCCGGAGCTGGTTCGCGACTATGGCGAGCAGAAGTGGCTCGACCCCGGTGATCCACGTGCGCGTGACTACTCGCTGGCGGTCATCCTCGATGTAGTTGGACGATACGACATCGACGGGGTCCACCTGGACGACTATTTCTATCCCTACGAGGTCACGGACGACGACGGAGTAACTGTCGATTTCCCGGACGACTCCACCTGGGCTGCTGCGATAGAATCCGGGCTCGTCGGCTCCCGCAAAGACTGGAGAAGAAGCAACGTCGACCGATTTGTCGAGGATCTGGCGCGAGGCATCAAGGAGACAAAGCCGTGGGTTCGTTTTGGCATCAGTCCGTTTGGAATCTGGCGTCCCGGACATCCACCTCAGATCGAGGGATTCGATGCGTACGATCGCATTTATGCCGACTCCCGCAAGTGGCTGGTCAATGGGTGGGTGGACTACATGACTCCACAGCTGTACTGGGAGATAGAGAAGAAGGAACAGAGCTACCCGGCGCTGCTGGACTGGTGGCTCGAACAGAACCCTTACGGTCGACACATATGGCCGGGAAACTTCACGAGCCGCGTCATGATGACCGGTGCGCGCCAGTGGGCGCCGACTGAAATTCTCGACCAGGTCCTTGTCACACGGTCGCGAGATCGGGCAACAGGCAACGTCCATTTCAGCATGAAGTCATTGATGCGCGACAGCTCCGCGGCCGCGCCCGCGTTAGCGTCCCAGCTCTATGATGCGCCTTCGCTTGTGCCGGAGACCGGGTGGTTGGGCGGGCTGCGGCCCGCAAGACCTGAACTCACCGTCGATTCGCTTCGCGGCAACATGCTGATCGAAATGACGACCCCGTCGTCGGACACCTGGTTGTGGGTGATTCGGACCCTCGAAGAAGGAAGGTGGGTGGTCAATATTCTCCCGGGCTGGAAACAGCTTGTCGAGTATCCGGGTACATCCAGGCCCGAGGTCGTCATCGTGTCTGCCGTCTCCCGCCTTGGCCTCGAGGGACCAGCGCAGCGTATCGACCTTCCGGCCGGACCGTAGCCGCGCGTATCGGCGGCCTGAAGCCACATAGATCACTGGTGGTCATGAAGCGTTATCCAGGACGACTACTCGCCGTCGTCACCGTGTCATTGTTCCTGGCGTCACCAGCCCTGAGTCAGGAGGCATCGAATGAGATCACTGTTCGCCTTTTTGCGAACAGCAGGCCCTCGTCCGTTTCGATCGTACCATCGAAGGGCGAAGCAATGCTCTACGCCCGTCTTGACCAGGATGGGATTATGACCGTCCTGCCAGGCGACACGATCACGGTTCGACCTGACGCGCTTGGCCTGAGCGTCCGGGCTGGCGATATGGATATTCACCAGACCGAATTGCACGTACGTGTCTCGGGCGACGACGGACTCGTCGTGGGTATCGCAGAGAACGGCCGGTCGACCATCAGAAGATACCCGGGAACGATATCAATCCGAAAATCCGCCGAACAGGTCCTCGCGATCACAAACACGGTGCAGATAGAGCCGTACGTAGCGTCAGTCGTCGCGAAGGAGTACTCGCTCGGGGACAAGGAAGGTACGCGGGCCATGGCTGTCCTTGCCAGGACGCTCGCCGTCCGTTCGATTCTCGACAGTCGGCAAGAACTGGTTGACGGGGTGGGTGCGCAGGTGTATCACGGCCTCGATGTGGTCACTGAAGCGTCGCGTGAGGCTGCCAACTCGACGCGCGGAATCGTCCTGATGCACAAGGACGAACCGGTCGTTGCCGCATATTCTGCCTCGAACGGGGGCCACTCCGCCCGGAATTCAGATGTCTGGTCGGGCGAATCGCTCCCCTACCTCCGCGCGCGCAAGGACCGTTTCGATAGAGCCGCCTCGCCATACAACGACTGGTTGTCCCGCCTTTCCCGTGAACGCGTGCACGGCGCGCTTTCACAATTCACCGGGGCTTCGGTGACCGGGTTGTCCGTTGATTCCAGGAGCAAGGACGGGCGGGCCAGGACGGTCAAGTTGAAGTTGCAGGGTGCGCCCGACGCGGAACTCACGGGTACGGAGTTCCGGCAGGTCCTGACGGGCCGCTTTGGAGTGTCTGCCCTCCGCAGCACGATGTTCGACGTCAGGACGGAGGATGGCAACTACGTATTCGAGGGGTCAGGATTCGGCCATGGCGTCGGCCTCAGCCAATGGGGAGCACATGAGATGGCTGAGCGGGGCTACAACTTCGAAGAGATCCTGCATTTCTACTTTGCCGGCACGCGCACCCGCTCCATGGATAAGCTCGGTTTTGAGACGGGCGATCAAGTGGCGGCCGTGACACCCCCGACCGATGACGACGACCCGAGCCCACGATCGACCCGCCGTCCACGCAACGGCGAGCGTGGTACAACCGGCGGGCTCCGCGGCTGGAGCGCCTCCGTCGGAGCACCCGGCACCAGCTCAAGCGATCGCGATCGTGTTGGCTGGTAGGCAGGCTGCCCGTGACAGGCGTCACTGCGGTACCAGACCTCTCTCCGATTCGACAGGCCCGCCGCTTTCTGACTTGCGTGACTGGACGAAGGGAGGTAGTCTGCACGGTCGATCCGGGATTCGTCCCTGCCGGAGACTGCAAGCATCAACTTTTTGGCGATCATGTTCACACACGACGCGAGCGGGTTCACAGCTTTTTGCCCCGTTTCGTTGCGACTCATCACGGACAAGATCATGACGCGATATGTCGTCACTTCGTCGGTCACATGGCACTCTTCTCAGGTCAACAGCGTCGAGTACGATGTGTGGAGTACGGCGGCGCGACCTGCTGCGCTCCTGACCTGGGACTCCACTAGTTCCGAAGCCAACGATTCTTCCGGATATGCTCCGTCCGCGACGCTGCCGGGCCGGATGTCGTCCTTCGTACGATCGAGTACCCGAGTGTGGAGCCGTTGTATCCATCCGCAAGCCTGTCGCGACATGGCACGCGAGCGCGCAGTCGACGGACAGCCGTAGCGTGCGCATTGTTGGCCGCAGCCGCGGTTGCCGGTACCCCGGCGGTGCTCGGACAGACGCACGGCGTCGACTCGGTGATTCCGCCTCGTAACACGGTCGGTGTCTCGACCGTCGCGGATATCGCCCTGACTTTCTCGAGCGCGGTGCGGCCATCGTCCATAGACTCGACCACATTTCGCGTGTACGGAAGGTGGTCCGGTCCCGCTTCAGGCGACTTTAGATTCGAGAACGGGAACCGCCTGGTGCGCCTCAGCCCGAACCGACCGTTCTTTGCAGGTGAGCAGGTCTCCGTAAGTGTATCGGATTCCGTGACCTTTGAAGATGGGACGCCGTTTTCCGGAGGGCACTACTGGAGCTTCTGGGTTCGAAGCCTGCCGGCTGATCTAACAATGACGGAGACCGACCGGGTGCCAATCCGGCTTCCCGGTGAGAACCGGATTCAGAGCTACGGCGCGTATGCGGGCGACCTGAACGGCGATGGCTGGAGTGACCTGGCTATCCCAAACGAGATCGCCGCGGACGTCCGCGTCTTCCTGAATCAAAGCGGCACGTTCGATTCCTTCCAGATCTACCCCCTGCCCGGAAGCTCCATTCCCAGCGCAAACGAAGGTGCAGATTTCAACGGAGATGGACATATCGACCTGGCCGTCGGCAACAACGCAAGTGACAACGTCAACCTACTGCTCGGCACGATAGACGGACGGTTGAATGTGATGCCGGCCATCCCTGCGTCAGGTGACTCAAGAGCAGTGTGCGTTCTGGACATCGACTCAGACGGGGATGACGATATCATCACAGCGAGCAGATCCCGGAGTTCACTGTACCTGCTCATCAATGATGGCGCAGGCACCTTTCGCAGTCCCATACCGATTGATGGTGGCGGCGCGGGGGAAACTTCGTGCGCGGTCGCCGATGCGAATGGAGACGGTCGCGCGGATCTATTTGTAGGCTCGTACTTCTCCAGTGAAGTATCGCTTCTTCTCGGCGACGGCCGAGGCAGTCTGTTCCTGTCCTCGACGGTACCCGTCCCTGGACGGCCGTGGATGCTCGCGGCCGGTGATGTCGACGGCGACGGATATGCCGACGTGGCGTCGGCCGGCTCCACCGACAATACGGCTTCAGTGATTCGGAGTGACCAGCGCGGTCAACTGCAGACACCGCGGACCCTCGTAACGGGCATCTTTCCGCTGGCTATCGATCTTGGCGACATTGACGGCGACGGTGACCTGGACCTGGTCACGAGCAACTACTCGTCCGCCAGCTTCACGGTCTTCGAAAATCGCGGCGGTGGGCTGTTCAATCGTCACCGAGACTATCCGGCTTCGCAGGCGGGATCATGCGCGATCCTCCACGACCGCGACAACAACGGGACGCTGGACATGACGGCCGTCGACGAGCTCGACGATCTCCTGATCCTGTACGATACGACCCTTCTGCCCGTCGGAACGGAGTCTGATCCGGGGCCGGACGAACGTCCTTCCATCGAGATCTATCCGAACCCGGGCAGCGGCGACATTCGACTGACGACTTTCGATTCGAATTCCCGCAACGTCAACGCATCAATCCTTGATCTGATGGGCCGGGTGGTCGCCCGCCCCGCCGTGCACGCTTCGGCGCGCCACCGACACACCGCTGTGTGGAACCCGCAGAGCTTCGCGGCCGGGATTTATTTCGCCGTATTCCATCTCGACGGCAAGACCCGAGCGGCGAAATTTATCGTGACCCGCTGATTGTCACTGACCAGTGCCAGAGTCGTTCGGTATGGGTTCAGTCTGCCACTTCCATTCGCCCAACGGTCCGAGTTGGTCGTACGCCGTCAGGTCATGCTGGATTGGAGTGACAGAAACATAGCCCCGTTCGACCGCGCCGACGTCGGTATCCGGACCTTCGTCGAGATTTACGAACGTCCCTGACAGCCAGTAGTAACGTTCGTTGAATGGATCCCGCCGTTCCACAAAAGACTCCTCCCACATAGACCGCGCCTGGCGGGTGATCTCGATTCCGGAGATTTCGTGGTACGGCAGATCCGGGATGTTCACGTTAAGCAGAATCCCATCGGGCAAACCTCTGGAAAGAACGCTCTCGGCAACAAAGCGGGCCATACGTCCAGCCGTCTCGTAGTCCGTCGCGCGATAGTTACAGAGAGAAAATGCGATGGAGTCTATACCGAGAATTGCCGCTTCGGTCGCGGCACTCACGGTGCCGGAATAGATAATGTTGACGGCCGTATTCGGCCCTTTGTTGATTCCGCTCACGACCAGATCCGGCAATCGCGGAAGGAGCTTGTCCACCGCCAGCTTGACACAATCCGCCGGCGTACCGGTTACGGCGAACGCGGCCGCGTGCTCAGGGTCTCCGACAAGCTGCCAGCGTCGCGCGCGGACGGGCGAGCGAATGGTAATGGCATGGCCTACCGCACTCTGCTCATCGACCGGCGCCACGACGTGGATGTCTCCGAGCCCTTGCATCGCACACACGAGTGCGACGATACCCGGTGCGTCTATTCCGTCGTCGTTGCTGACCAGAATCAGTGGACGGTCAGAGGGGTTGCGTGCGGGTTTGTCCATCAGACGATCTAGTAGCTTTCGTCAATCGTCGGGAAGGATCGGGATCGAACATCTTGAATGTAGTTCTCAACCGCGCTCTGGATTTCGGACGCGAGGTGTCCGTATCGCCGAACAAAGCGCGGGTTGAAATCGGTCGTGAGTCCGAGCAGATCGTGCGTCACGAGCACCTGGCCGTCACAACTCGGTCCGGCCCCGATACCAATCGTTGGTATTCGGAGAGACCTGGTGACTTCGGCTGCGAGCTCAAGCGGAATCTTCTCGAGCACGATCGCAAAGCAGCCCGCCTGCTCAAGCAGCAACGAGTCACGCTTGAGCTGATCAGCTTCCTCTTTCTCCCGGGCGCGCACCTTGTAAGTCCCGAATCGGTAGATGCTCTGCGGTGTCAGCCCCAGATGACCCATCACCGGGATTCCCGCGGTGATGATGCGTTCGACGGTTCCGATGACGGCCGACCCGCCCTCCAGTTTGACGGCGTGGGCTCCGGATTCTTTCATGATGCGAATGGCAGATGCCAGCGCTCCCTTCGAGTTTCCCTGATACGATCCGAATGGAAGGTCCACTACGACCAGTGCACGTTGCACGCCGCGAACAACCGAGCTCGCGTGGTAAATCATCTGGTCGAGCGTAATGGGCAGTGTCGTCTCATGTCCGGCCATTACGTTGGAAGCCGAGTCGCCAACAAGAATTACGTCCACACCCGACTGGTCGAGGATGCGGGCCGACGTATAGTCATAGGCTGTCAGCATCGAGACGGGGGTCTCCGCCTTCTTCATCTCCTGCAACGTCTGGGTCGTAATGCGCCTGGCTTCCTCGATCGAGACTGTTGATCTGTGCGTGCTCATTCGTGAGACCCTCAATTACCGCCGTTCGCTTTCCGATAACGGCCATTATGTTTGTGAATCGGGTTCAGACTGGCAATATACAATGCCGACGATGACCCGGCGGATCGACCGAAACGAGAAAGGCGCCGCGGGGCGCCTTTCGAATCCTGGTATTGGGCTTCGACCTACTGACCCACCGGGGAGGCCGCTTCGTCGGTCTCAGACACTTGAATGCCGAGGCTTCTGGCAACATCCGCAGTAATATCCTTAACGGTCGCTGCGTTGACGTACAAGAGGCCGGGCGACTTGAACACGACGTCGAGTCCGTTCGCGGCTGCCACTTCGTTGACCGCATTGCCCACCTTCTCGATCAGCGGGTTCATCAGGTCAGCTTCAAATTCTGCAAGCTCCTGCTCCTTGCTCGCGCCCTGCTGCTGCAGTGCAAGATATCGCTGCTGCAATTCCTGCTGGCGCTCGGCAAGCTTCTCCGGCGAGAGAATCGGTGCCTGCTTTTCAAATTTCTGCATGTCGCCCTGGAGCTCACCGCTCAATGCCTCGAGTTCTTTTTGCGAACTCACGATCTGTCGCTGAACTCGCTCTGCATTTGTCTTGTACTCGGGAAGGTTCACGAGTACCAGCTCAGCGTCGGCGTATCCCATCTTGATCGTCTGGGCCGAGGCGGAGAAGGTTGTCACATTGGTTGCCAGCACTACCAGAAGTACACCGAGTGCAGCACCGAAAAGTCGTTTCAGAGTCGTCATCTATCGTCCCTGGGTTGTGTTCAAAAAGCTGATCCTAGCCACCGCGCTGTGTGGACTCAACATCAATGCCGAGTTCCTCCAGCACCTTCTCTCCAATGTCGTTCTGCTCCCGCGCATAGAGGAACAGGAAATCGCCACTGCGATCAAAAACGTAATCGTACCCTTCCGAGGTTGCCACTTCTTCAACCGCTTCCAGAATTCTCTCCTGAAGCGGCCGCATCAGCTTGTCTTGCTCGACAAACAACTCCCCCTCCGGGCCGAAGTATCTCATACGAAGGCGTTCGATTTCTTCTTCCTCGCGCATAATTTCTTCACGCTTCTTACGCCTCTCCTCGTTCGTATAGAGGAGTTCGCGCGACTGATAGTCCTTGAACATATCATCAACGCCGAGCCTCAATTGCTCGAGTTCGGAATCCCATTCAGACGCCAGGCGGTCAATCTGCTGCTGGATGGTCGCGTACTCGGGAATCCGATTCAGAATCGCGTCCGAATCGATAAAGGCGATTCGCTGTTGAGCCTGCAAAGGAACGGCCGTCGCAAGCACCAGCAAGGCAAGCAGCAAACCGGATCTGTAGAATGTCATAGCTCGAAGTCCTCCGCTGTTGTTGGCCATGCCCGAGTGTCCAGTTCTGTGGAAATACTGTCCATGATGAATGGCGTGAAGTCCCCGCCCGATGGCGTCGTTTCTAGTTGAAACCCTGGCCCAGCGTGAACTGGAAGGACCACCCTCGATCTCCATCGTCACTCGAAGATAACGGCACAAATTCGTCGAAATTATACCCGTATGCTAATTCCACCATTCCCAGAATGGGCAGGAACAGACGAACCCCGAATCCTGCCGACCGGAAAAGGCTTGCCGGATTGTAAGTGCTAAAACCGTTCCACGTATTTGCGGCGTCGGCAAACAGGTAGGGTGCGGCGGAGAGCTGCGGGGACTGAACCGCAAGCCAGCGCAACTCCGAAGTGTACTTGTTCAGAATCCGACCACCCACAGGATCTCCACTTCTCCGCGGGCCGATCGCCGAAATGGGATAGCCTCGCATGTAGATCACGTCCTTCCCGAAAAACGTACCGCTGAAGCCCGAAGTCTCAAACGGCGAGCCACCCACAACGAAGCGCTCAAACTCGACTTCGTCACCCGTAAGCGATCCGATAAAGCCATAGTCGGTCGAAATGCCGAGCGTCAGCTTGTTGCCGATGGGCACGTTCCACCCGGTCTGGAAACGCCATTTGTGGTACTGAATCAGATCGCCGATCGGCGGAGCAAGCTCGAACGAGAACAACATCCTCGATCCTGCCGTCGGAAATATTGGATGGTTCGTCGAATTCCGAATCAGCGCCTGCCGGAACGTCACCTCGTTGCTGACTCCTGCCTGGAGTGTGCTGATCCAGTTGTCGTTATTGAAGTACTGATAACCGACGCTCGTCGAAGTGCTGAACTTGTCGTCCGGCCAACTCAGGCGCTGCTCATAGAATGTCCGCGCCGACACCGTCTGCAAACGGCCAGTAGAAACAGAGCTGGAAATGATCGGGTTGCGACCGATCTTTGAATACGAGAGCGCAACTCCCATCTGTCGGGGCCGGCCCTTAAACCATGGCTCCGTGAAGGAGAGCGAATACTGCTGGTAGTAGCTCCCGTTAGTCTGAACGCCCACGGACAGCTTCTGGCCGTCTCCTGCGGGAAGCGGTCGCCACGCTTTTCCGTTGAAGAGATTCTGCGCCGAGAAATTGTTGAACGTGAATCGCAGCTGCAGAACGAGACCAAAACGACCCCACGTTCCCGAAAGTTCAAGCTGGTCGCTTCCCGTTTCATCCAATGAATACGCCAGATCAACCTCCTTCTTCGCATCGTCAATCTCGACACGCGGTCCCGGTGCCAGCGACTCCTGCGTGAAGTAGTTCAGCTGCAGCAGACGACGAACGGACTCCTGGATCATGTCACGGCTGAAGCGCTGCCCCGGAATCGTCAGCAGTTCCCGGCGAACCACGTGTTCCTTCGTCTTCGTGTTGCCACTGATATCTATGTTGCCAAAGCTGTATATGTCGCCCTCCGTGATCTCCATCACGACGTCGAGAGAGTCGCTTCCGACCGCCCGGACAACAGGATTGACATTGAACCGCATGTATCCCTGATTCATGTAGAGGCTCGACACGTCGGAACTACGCTTGTTTCCAAACAGGTTCGCCTCCAGGCTTTTGCCGTTGAAGCGGTTGCCCGCCGACAGGCCCAGCGCCGCCTCAAGCTGCTCGTCTCTGTAGACCGTGTTGCCCTCCCACTTGATATCGCGAATGAAATAGGGATTTCCCTCTTCCACCGTGATCGCGACGACCAGACCCGGATCCGAATCCACGTCCGTCATATACACGGAATCTGATACGATTCTGGCGTCATAGAAACCCCTCTCCCGGTAGAAGTCCAGAACCTTCTGCTGATCCTCCTCGAACTTCTTCCGGTCGAACTTCGCGCCGCGCCAGAAGCGCCAGCGGCTGTCCGACTTGGTGTCCATGTTCTTCCGAACCCTGCGATCGGAGAAATACTCGTTGCCGTGCACCTGGATATCCTGGACCTTCACCTTCGGGCCCCGGTCGATGTCGAACCGGAGATCGACTGTGTCATCCTCTTTTTCAGTGCGATTAACCGTCGTCTTCACGAGCGGGTGTCCCTTTTCGACGAAGAACTCCTTGATGATCAGCTCGGCATTCTCGATAGCTTCGGGCCGCACCGGGCTCCGCCTGATGAGCGGCACCTTCTTCCGTAGCTCCTTCGCATGCTTCTTCTTGATCCCTTCGAAGCTGTACTCACCGAGTTTCGGTTCTTCCTGTACTCGAATCGCAATAAAGACGCCGTCTCCCACCCGGCGGTCTTCCAGAACTTCGACGTCCGAAAACATGCCAAGGCGGTAGATGGATCGAATGGCATCGCCTATTGCAGGGTCACCCGGAACGGTCAGTTCCTGGCCTTCGACCAGACCGCTGGTCTGGCGAACGAATGTGCGGGTGTAGTCGCTCTCCGCGCCCTCAACGCTGACGCCCAGGACGCGAACCCGCACCGGCTCGACAAATGGGTTGTTCGCCTCTTGCGCGAGAGTCGGAGCGACCAGGAGGAGGCACCATGACAATGCCAGGCAGAAAGAACGCATTGGCAAGCGGATTGGCGATTCGTTGCGCAAAGACATGAGGTGTGGATTGGGCGTAAGAGAAGTGAACGATGTGGAGTGCAAGACGTTTCGCGGAGTCTGGGACCGCATTTTGCTCCGGGCACGTCCGGCTTGAAACGCACGGTGGCGCGGATTATTGCGCAGCTTGATCAGCCGTCGTCTTTGGTTCGAACCGGGGAAACGCGCCCAAAACGTCGTTCACGGTCATGAAAGTTCCGGATTGCAGCGTAGAGATGTTCTCGTCGAAAGTCGGGCCAGTAAGTGGGGGTCACGTACAGTTCGGAATAGGCCAGCTGCCATAGCAGAAAATTCGATATCCGGAGCTCACCGCCCGTACGAACCAGCAGGTCGGGATCTGGCATTTCGGCCGTGGTCAACTCCGCGGTGAACATCGCCTCGTCGATACTGTCCGGCTGCAATTGTCCGGCCGCTACCTCGCGTGCGATGTTCCGTGCGGCTTCGACAATTTCCCACCTGCCGCTGTAAGATATGGCCAGCGTGAGCACCAGACCGTCATTAGACGATGTGATCTCGATCGCGTCAGTCAATTCCCGTCTGGCTGATGCCGGTAGCGAACTCAGGTTGCCAATGGCGTTCAGCTGGACGTTGTTTTCGAGGAGTTCGGCTACTTCACGCCGCGTTGTCTGCACCAGCAGCCGCATGAGGGCATCGACTTCGGTTCGGGGTCGCTGCCAGTTCTCGGTGCTGAAGGTGTACAGGGTCAGGTATCCTATTCCGAGTTCACCGCAAGCCCTGACCGTGTCGCGAACCGCCTCCACGCCAGCCCGGTGCCCAAAAACCCGTGGCTTTCCGCGATCCGCTGCCCAACGGCCGTTGCCATCCATAATGACAGCAACGTGTTTCGGGATGGGCCCGGCCGACTTGAGCTTTTCCTGCACCTCACGGTCGGCAGGTGTGGGTCCGCGGCTTGACGATTCGGATTTCGCTGGCTTCAAAGGTGTCGCGACGAAAGGCTGTGTTGATTCCGACCCCGACCGCGGAGCCGTCCAGCAGAAACTACGTCTGACAAGCGGCGGTGAATTCCGCGTGACGGGGAATTAACGAGTTCTTCCGCCCGGTCAAAGGCGCATGATATCGTTGAAGATCAGAAACGCCATGAAGGCCAGCAGCACCAGCATCCCAATCTGCTGCGTAATCATTCGAAACCGGACCGAAGGTTCCTTGCGCACTATTCCCTCATAGAGAAGGAACAGCAAGTGCCCGCCGTCGAGAGCCGGTATCGGGAGGATGTTGACGATTGCGAGTGTGATCGAAAGCATGGCCACGATGCGCCAGAAGTATCCACCTTCCGCTGCACGCTTCGTCTCGCGGGCAATCGCGACCGGCCCGCCCATCGTTTCACGGAAATTGTCTCGCCCGCTGACGACGCGAGTCAGGCTCGTGAGAATTGCTCGTGTCGTGACCCAGGTCTCTCGCCCGCCGGCAACGATGGCGGCGCCGAGTGAATAGTTTCGCGTGGTGAATCCAAGCTCGTGCTGTAGAAGCTGCCCATCGGGTGAACCAATCCCAATTCCGAAGTAATCCGAACCGTCAAAAGACACTTGCTTGGCCGTAATACGACCCTGAAAGAGAGCCACTCCTCCGTCGTGACGCTCCAGTGATGTTCCGGCCGGAAGTTCGCCACCACGATCGTAAAGGGAGTCAGGTCGCTCCCATCTGATCAACATCTCCTTCCCTTCGGATGTCTTGATCTGGTTGGTCAGCTGGTTCCAGAATCCGATCTGGAGGCTGTCCAGCTGCACGATCCGATCGCCTCGCTGCAATCCAACGGACCCGGCCGGCGAATCCTTTGCGACACGTCCGATGATGCTGGGATTAAAGGATATTCCGAAATTCCCATCTGTTCGATTCAGCCTCGTCATGATGTCGGGAGGCCCCTCGAACGTTACTTCCTGGCCGGCCCGTTCAACGGTTATCGTAAGACGGTCGGCCGTCAGCGCATCGAGCGAGATAATGTCGTCGGCACGATCCAGCAGTTCACCGTTCACAGCGGCGACCCGATCTCCGGTACGGAGACCTATATCGTGCATGAGCGAACCGTCCTCGATATACACGGCGTCCACGTTCTCTGCCGGGATGTAGGTCTCCCCGGACGAATATCGGATCGAGATGTAGACAAGGGTCGCGAGCAGCACGTTGAATACAACGCCGGCCGTGATCACAACAATGCGCTGCCACACCGGCTTGTACCGGAACTCCCACGGCTGCGGCTCGGAGGCGATGAAATCTGTATCCATGCTCTCGTCTACCATACCGGAGATCTTGACGTAGCCTCCGAGAGGTGTCAGGCCCACGACGTACTCGGTCTCTCCAATCTGCTTCTTCAGCACGTTGGGTGGAAAGCCAACGGAAAACCGGTCGACACGCATTCCGAACAGCTTGGCAAACAAAAAGTGGCCCATCTCATGAACAAACACGAGGATCATGATGGCCAGAAGCACCCAGCCGACGTACGAGAGCATTTCCAGGGCGAATTCCATTAGGCGAATACAGAGTCAGGGAAGAGGGCGAAGAAGTGGGTGGGCGAGAACGACGGTGCACGTGCCCGCGTTCAATGAATGGTTGGTCGATTGAGTTCCACCACGAGCGCACGCGCGGCAGCATCGATCTCCATCAGTTTCTCAAGGTCGGGTATCTCTGACGAAGCCAGCTGTTCCAGCGCGTCGGCGATGGCAACACTTATATCGGTAAATCTGATCTTCCCCTTTAGAAACTGGTCCACGGCGGCTTCGTTGGCGGCATTCAGAACCGCAGGCGCCGATCCCCCCGTCGCCAGCGCGTCGTACGCGAGACCCAGGCACGGAAATTTATCCAGCGCAGGAAGCCGGAAATCAAGTCGTGCCAACGCATTCCAATCGATACGCTCATGAGGCGCCGGCCACCGCTCGGGATAAGTGAGCGCGTATTGAATAGGCACTTTCATATCAGGTACACCGATCTGGGCCTTCGTCGAGCCATCTACAAATTCCACCATCGAATGAATGATCGACTGCGGGTGGACAAGCACGCGGATTCGATCGCCGCCAATTCCGAACAGCCAGTGAGCCTCGATGACTTCAAGCCCTTTGTTCATCATGGTCGCCGAGTCAATCGAGATTTTGGGACCCATCGACCAGTTCGGGTGTGCAAGAGCCTCTTTCGGAGTCGCTTCAGCGAGCGTCGACGCAGGCCGATCGAGAAACGGACCGCCGGATGCCGTCAGGATCAACTCGTCCACATCCTCAACCGACTCCCCGACAAGACACTGAAAAATCGCCGAATGCTCACTGTCTACCGGAACGATGAGGGCATTCGACCTCCTGGCATGGAACCGCACGATTTCTCCGGCAACAACAAGCGTTTCCTTGTTCGCAAGAGCAATCGTCTTTCCCGCCCTTACGGCTTCAAGCACCGAACCCAGCCCTGCTGAACCCACGATGGCGGCCATCACGACATCCACGGAATCCAGCGTAGCCGCATATGCGAGATGATCTGAACCCGCATGGACCATAATACCAGTACCCGCAAGCGCATCACGCACCTGCGGATAGCGTGACTCACGCGTGATAACCACGCATTCCGGTCGGAACTCCAGAGCCTGCTCGATCAGCGCCTCGGCGCTGTTTCTGGCCGCCAGAGCTCGGACCGAAAACCTCTCAGGAAACAGTCGGACGATATCGAGTGTCTGACGACCAATCGATCCGGTTGACCCGAGAATGCTGACGCCACGTGGTCGCGCCGACTTTGAAGGTGTTTGGGAACCAGGCATCATGCGGGCGAGGAGTGGCGCAGAGTACGCAGCCAGAATTGACTGAAACTTACGATCGTCTGTCTCAATATTAAACTCATGGCCCCCACAAGCGGATACACGAAAGCCCGGATCACCTTCCGCACCGCGGCCGTCGTCGCGGGACTCGTGTTCGTACTCGGTTCCGGCGCCACATCGGTCTTCGCTCAGCAGGCAGACAGCACGTCCGTCGCCCGATTCCAGCTCGCCGAATCGTTTCTTCGCGCCGGCCAGTTCGATCGCGCTATTGGACTGCTCGAGCAGTTGTACGCGGATTGGCCCGAGACTTTCGTCTTCTACAGTCGACTGAAACAAGCCTACGAATCGACGAAGATGTACGAGGATGCGATCCGGATCATCAATGATCAGATCGCGCGGGAGCCCCTTCCCGTGACGCATCTGGCGGATCGCGGAAGACTGCGCTCGCTGCAGGGAGACGAGTCGGGAGCTCTGAGTGACTTTCGTGCGGCGATTGAGCTGGCTCCCGACCGCACCGCTTCCTACGTCGCGGTCTACCAGGTCCTCGTCCAGCTTCGCCTCTTCGAGTATGCAGTCGAGATTCTCGAAAGTGGTCGCAAGCGAACAGGCGACGATTCGGCGTTTCGCCGGGAGCTCGGTTACGTGCAGGGCCTCCTTGGGAAGCACGATCTTGCCATGACGGAGTACGTGGGCCTCCTCGCAGACGACAATCGACAGCTCGGCGTAGTTCGGAGTCGCCTGACTTCGACTGGCCTTTCGGAAGGCGTACTTGAGCAGAGTATTCCGATTGCCGAGAAAGCCGTACGATCCAGCCCGTTGAATCGTGCATATCGTGAGTTGCTCGCCTGGCTCTACGAGGAGAATGGAGACTACGGAAGCGCACTTGATGTAAACCGGGCGATCGATCGACTCGAATCGGAACAGGGCCGCGTACTGTTCGGATTCGCGTCCCGCGCGCTCAACGCCAACGCGTTCGAGGCGGCACGCGACGCATACGACATCATACTGCAGCGCTACCCGGAGTCGATCATGGCGCCCGAGGCTGCCAGAGGCATCGGGCAACTGCACGTCGAATGGGCGGAGTCGATCGGCGAGCGCGCCGTAAACTCCGATGGAGTGCGTATGCAGGCCAGTCACTACGATGCGGCCATGAAAGCGTACACCAGCTTCGTGGAAGCACATCCAAACCACGGACTCTATCCGTTCGTGATGCTCGATATGGCGCGGATTCTACAGACCGTGTTCTTCAGACTTGGCGAAGCCCACGCAATGTATACCGACCTCGTCAGGCGCTTTCCGACTCATCCGGCGACCAATGAGGCGCGTTTCGAAATGGGCCAGATTGATGTGACTCGCGACCGATTGGATGAAGCGCGTCTTGTGTTTCAACGGCTTGAGGACGAGCTCAGAATTGGAGAGCAGGCCCAGCAAGCGCGGTTCCAGGTCGCTCTCATCCATTTCTACCGGGGAGAATTCGAGGCCGCCAACGCACTTGTCGAAGCTATGGAGGAAAACACCTCTACCGAGGTCGCGAATGATGCCATCGAAATGAAGCTCCTGCTCTTCGAGAACAAGGGTCCGGATTCACTTCAGACGCCACTGCGGCGGTTCGCGGAGGCGAAACTGAGACTCCGTCAAAGACGGTTGGACGAGGCCGCCGAATTGCTCCGTCTGTTGAAGGCCGACTCCGGGATGCATCCACTTAACGACGACGCAGATTTCCTCAACGCAGAAATACAGATCGAGCGAGGTGACTACGAAAAGGCCGCAGCCCTACTGGGGGAGATTCCGCTCATCTATCCAACCAGTTACCTGGCCGACCGAAGTCTGTTCGAGGCCGCCCGACTATTCGAAGAGCATCTTGGCGACGCAGATCGCGCGCTCAGTCTGTATTCTCGGCTTCTGACGGAATACCCGGGCTCGTTACTTGTCAGCAATGCTCGCAGCCGCATTCGCGAACTACGCGGAGACGGCGTGTAGATTTGCCTGTACACCCACACAGTTCACCAGATTCAAACGTCATGTCCAAGATAGCCTGCCTCCTGATGCTGCTGCTGGTGATCAGTAGTACGACCCCGGCAAGCAGCCAGGACATTGTCATCCCGATGGGTGCCGGTCAGTCCGACCATCTCAAGGCATACGGCGTGGCATACTGGGTGCTCGATCGTGGTATCGACGTGGACTGGCTATTGAACTACATGGGCGGCTCATTCCTGGTAGCTGCAACGCCTGAGATCGAGAACGAATTGCGAGTCCGTGGTGTCGATTTCAACAGATCGACGGCGGCGGCGTCAGCCGAATTGATGGCAGAGATCGAAGACCCCGACCGAAATACGGCCGTCGTCAGACTGGAGAAGCCACCGCGCATCGCGGTCTATGCTCCACAGCAGACACTGCCGTGGGACGATGCCGTATTGCTGGCCCTCACCTACGCGGAAGTGCCGTACGACATGATCTACGACGACGATATTCTGGATGGTAAGCTTGCGGAATACGACTGGTTGCATCTTCACCACGAGGACTTCACCGGACAGTACGGGAAATTCTACACCTACAGAACATTCCCCTGGTATATCGAGCAGCAACGACAGGCCGAAGAGACGGCGCGTCGCAGGGGCTATCGCAAGGTGAGCCAGTTGAAACTGGCCGTGGCCGAAACGATTCGCGACTATGTAGGACAGGGCGGCTTTCTGTTTGCCATGTGCTCGGGCACCGACACCTTTGATATCGCCATGGCGGCACACGGAATCGACATCGTGCCGGCTGAATACGACGGTGATCCCATCGATGCCGATGCACTTTCGAGGCTGGATTTTAAACATACATTCGCGTTCCACGAGTTTCGCCCGAGCTTCAACGCCAACGAGTACGAACACTCGAACATCGATACCGGCCCACCGCCGCCGCCGCTTCGCAATCCGGCGCTCGATTTCTTTACGCTGTTCGAGTTCAGCGCAAAGTGGGATCCGGTTCCGACCATGCTCACACAGAATCACGTGGCCACGGTGAAAGGCTTCGTGGGACAGACGACGGCGTTTCGAAAGTCAACGGTCAAACCCGGCGTGACGATTCTCGCAGAGGCACCCGGGCGAAACGAAGTGCGTTATCTCCACGGCAGTTTTGGACAGGGGACGTTCACGTACTACGCCGGGCACGATCCAGAGGACTATCAGCATTTCGTTGGAGATCCTCCCACTGATCTCAATCTGCACAAGAATTCGCCGGGCTATCGTCTCATTCTAAACAACATCCTTTTTCCCGCCGCCAAGAAGAAGAAGCAGAAGACCTGATGCGTTGTCCGCACCTCCGGCCACGCGCGGCATGAACCCCGGTCATCGTATATTGTCGTCCCACTTGCTCGCTTCGGTACCGGTCCATAAACAACCGGTCGTCTTGATGAAGGAGCATTTCCCGTGACACCAGAGACAAGGATCGATCGTGAAGACAGTCGCTGCTTCTCGAAGCGTGATGAGCGAAATCGTTTTGCCGAACGACACCAACACGCTCGGAAACCTGATGGGTGGCCGCTTGCTCCACTTGATGGATATTTGCGCGGCCATCTCGGCGCAGCGCCACACAAATCGTGTGTGCGTAACTGCTGCCGTTGATAACGTGGAGTTCCATTCGCCCATCCGGCTCGGAGAAATTGTGACGCTTGAAAGCCAGGTTAACCGAGCGTTTAGAACGTCGATGGAAGTCGAGATCAACGTATGGGCAGAGAATCCGCGTACGCAGGAAAAGCGGGCCTCGAACCGTGCGTACTACACATTTGTTGCCGTGGATGAAGATCTGCACGCTGTTGCGGCGCCACCCATCGTAGCCGAGACGGACGAAGAGCGCGAAGCATTCGACGAGGCAGCGCGACGACGGGAATTGAGACTGATTCTGGCAGGCCGTCTGGACATGAAAGATGCGAAGTACCTGGATGACCGGACACCCTTCTCCAAACTCAAGAGCTAAACCGCCGCCCCAACCCACAGGTGGCTACAAGATGTCGAAGATTGCCAAGATTTTCGTGATGGCATGCACGGCCCTACTACTGGTTATACCCGCAACGGCCCAGACCATGAGCGCGCCCGATGAGCTAGCTGTGGCACCGGACTACGATCAGCATGAGCCTGAAGGTCGAGTCGGTATCGGCGGCCAGGTTGGCGATCCCAGCGGAATCACTGTCAAAGTATATCGGCGTAACATTGAGCGCGACGGTATTCTCAAAGCTGCGAAAGCGTACAGCTTTCTGGTCGCCTGGGACCTCGATGACTTCTTCTATGTCAATGCCCACGCCTTGCACGAACACGCGCTCGAAGACTCACCTCTGAACTACTATCTCGGTCCCGGCTTGATCGTGGGCTTCAAAGAAAGTGGCTCGAACAATGCGGAAGTTGTGGCGGGCATCAGTGGCGATTTCGGAGTGAACTTCTTCACCGAGAGGTTCGAGGTTTTTCTCGGATTGACGCCATGGTTCCGGGTCTTTCCTGACCCGGGCTTGCATCTCAGCGGCGGCATTGGCCTGCGTTTCTACCCGTAACCGATATACGCCGGATGCTCTTCAACCGAACACTCATTACCGGGGCAAACGGCATGCTCGGCCAGTCGCTTGTTCGACTGCTGAGTCGCTATCCCGAGTATGACGTCCTCGCCACGGGCAGAGACGAGACCGCACGTTTCCACGGAGGATCCGGTGGATATGTGCCGATGGATATCTGCGATTACGACGCCGTCCGTGCCGTGTTTTCGGACTTTACGCCCGGCGTTGTGATTAACTGCGCGGCAATGACTGCGGTAGACGCGTGCGAGGAAAACAGGGAGGCCTGCTGGCGGGCGAATGTCGATGCTGTGGAACACCTGGCGAAGTGTTGCCTGGCTGGAGGCTCGCGACTGATTCAGATTTCCACGGACTTTATTTTCGACGGAGAAAGCGGACCGTATCGGGAAACCGATCGCCCGAATCCTGTGAACTTCTACGGAAAGTCCAAACTTGCGGCAGAGAACGTCGTGCGCGGGGCCGGGCTCGATCGATGGGCGATTGTCAGGACAGTCCTCGTCTACGGTACAGGTGAAAACCTTGGCCGACACAACATTGCTCTGTGGGTGGCTGGCAAGTTGTCGTCAGGAGAGACAATTCGGGTTGTGACAGATCAGCATCGTACTCCAACGTTTGTCGACGACCTCGCCAACGGAGTGGAGCGTGTAGTGCGATTCGGGAAGTCCGGCGTGTTTCATGTTTCGGGGCGTGAGATGATGTCGATCTACGACTTCGCCACAGGCGTTGCGGATGTCTTCGGTCTTGATGCCGCGCTCATCGAGCGAGCGGACAGCCGGTCGTTTACGCAGCCTGCTCCACGTCCACCGAAAACAGGCTTTATCATCCTCAAGGCAGAAACCGAACTCGGCTACAAACCGCGCACTGTACTGGAGGCGCTCACAACGTTGCGAAAGCAGGTAGATTCCTCGGTTGCGACAGAGAAATAAGTGGCGTCAGCTGCGCCCCGATACGCGGTCGAGCCAACGACGGATCGATCACTGTCACAGGTTGCAGTACATAGTCTTATACCTTTTATTTAATACTACTTATCAGCTATAAGGTCCTGTTCATGCTCGATCTCAATGCGGTTCGAGAGCATCCTGACATCGCGAAATCAGCCATCCGTGACAAGGGACACGGTGACATGAAGATCGTCGACGACCTGCTCGAAGCCGATGCCCGACGACGTGAGGAACTCAGTGCCCTCCAGAAGCTGCAGGCGCGGTCAAACGAGGTGTCGCGGGAGATCGGGACCCACATGCGCGATGGGCGCAAGGAAGAGGCACAGCGCCTGATAGCAGAAACGGCCGAACTGAAGAAGCAGGTGCAGGAGCTGGAGGAGTCGTCTCGAGCGACGGAAGCACTTGTCGAATCTCTCATGCTGGAGCTTCCAAACGTCCCCCATGCGTCGGTGCCCAGAGGCACCTCGGCCGACGAAAACCAGGTGCTGTCGGAGCAGGGAGTCAAACCGACCTTCGATTTCAAACCCCGGATGCACTGGGATCTGGCCGCTGCACTGGAGATCGTTGATTTCGAGCGGGGATCGAAGGTCGCGGGCGCCGGATTTCCTTTCTACGTCGGCGCAGGGGCACGATTGCAGCGCGCTCTGGTATCGTTCTTCCTAGACCTTGCCGTGTCCGAAGGCGGCTATCGAGAAATTCAGCCTCCTCTCGTAGTAAACGCGGCATCCGCGACCGGTACAGGACAGCTTCCCGACAAGGAAGACATGATGTACGAAATCGTTCGTGACGAACTCTACCTCATTCCGACTTCAGAGATACCCGTTACGAACTTCCTGCGCGACGAGATCGTCGCGGAAGCCGATCTGCCCATCAAGTTTTGTGCGTACTCGGCCTGCTTTCGACGAGAGGCCGGCTCGTACGGCAAGCACGTCCGCGGACTCAATCGACTGCACCAGTTCGATAAGGTCGAGCTCGTCCAGTTTACTCACCCCGACCGCAGCTACGATGCGCTCGAGGCGATGACGTCGGATGCGGAGAGAGCGATTGAACGGCTTGGGCTGCCCTTCCGGCGACTCCTGATGTGCACGGGTGACATGGGATTCAGCCAGGCCAAGAAATACGACCTGGAGATCTGGAGTGCAGGTCAGGAGCGATGGCTCGAGGTCTCGTCGATTTCAAATCTTGAAGCCTTCCAGGCCCGACGAACGCGGACGCGATATCGGCCCGCGGGTGAGAAAAAGGTGGACTTCGTCCACACACTGAATGGGAGCGCCCTCGCACTTCCGCGCACCGTTGCCGCCATCCTGGAGAACAATCAACGTTCCGACGGCACCATCGACGTGCCGCCCGTTCTTCAACCCTACTTCGGCGGATCGTTAATCGACTGAACCGCTGGTGCACAAGTATTTGCAGGGCCTGGCCCTCTCCAGGGATCAGGCCCTCTCCTGTGTTCAGGAGACCCGGATTCCCCCTGGCCGCCTGACGTGCCATTTAAATCGATGGCGCCGCCCGTCGATCCCTCCCACTAGCCCAACCACTATCCCTGTTCCAGCGCCGGCCGCGATCAGGCTCGATCCTGAACGCGACCACTCGTCATGGCGGCGGTCGTCTGGTGATGTCGGGGGCACACCATCAAGTCGATCGAATCGCTCATATGTCGAGAAAAACGACGTACGCTCCGACCGGTACGGCCACCACAGCCTCATCCGGCTCCCTATCGCTCGCCCCTTATTCGGGATCGTGGACCAGGGTGCAGGCACGACACCTCGTCGCACGCACAGGATTCGGCGCACTGAAGCGTGACGTCGACCGCGCGCTCAACGACGGCAGCGTTGGCGCCGCTGTCGATCGACTCGTCAACGAAGCAATCGCATCTCCCCTGCCCGAAGCTCCGTCGTGGTACGCATCGGGCTCCAACACCGGCGTCAATGAGATCTATGATCTGCAGAAGTCGTGGTTCAACGACATGCGGACCATCGGCCTCATCGAAAAGATGACTTTGCTCTGGCACAACCATCTGCCGACACAATGGAGTATCAATCAGAACAAGACGTCGCTGTCGGTCGGACACATTATGTACGACTACTACAAGCTGCTTCGCCAGAACGCAGTCGGTAACTACCGTGAACTGGTTCGGCGGACCGGCCTCAACGCATCGATGCATCTGTACCTGGATGGCTATCTCAACAGGGTCGGACAGGCCAACGAAAACTTTGCGCGCGAGCTGCTCGAGCTCTTCACGATGAGCCAGTATGGACCGTCAGGCGAACTGAACTATTCCGAGGAAGACATCAAGGAGATCGCCCGTGCGCTTACCGGATGGGCGGTGACACAGAACCGGACGACCTCGTTCGACCCGTCATTGCACGACGGCGGGGCCAAGACATTTTTCGGCCGCACCGGAGCGTTCAAGTACGACGACGTCATCGACATCATATTCGAGGAGCGGACGCCCGCCATCGCCCACTACATCGCGAGAAAACTGTACACGTTCTTTGTACACGCGATTCCCGACGACACCGTTGTGGCCGATATCGCGTCCGAGCTCATTGCAGCGGACTTCGAAGTCGCGCCCGTATTGCGCAAGGTGTTGAAGAGCGAGCACTTTTATCGTGCGACGGTTATCGGAGCTCGGATTAAGAGTCCGGTTGAATTTGTCCTCGGATTTCTTCGCGAAGTGGAAGTGGTGCCGACCCAGGCGCTATGGGAGGAACTGCGAGAAGTGCTTAGCGCGATCAACCTCGGACAGGAGCTTCTCAATCCGCCGAACGTGGCGGGCTGGCCCGGACTGAACCCGCCGGATGCAAGCGGCAACCCCGGACATCACACCTGGCTGACGACCAGCACCCTGCCGGACCGCTGGACCGTCGCCAGCGACGTCCTGTACCAGCGGAATGGTGCAAGCTATGATCCATTCGAGCTCGTTTCCAAGGTTTCCGACCCCTCTGACCCGTACCGGATCGCCATCGATCTCGCGACAGTTCTGATCCCGCTTCCATTGTCGGAAACGGGAATTCGCGAGGTTTCGGAGCCGTTTGCAGGCGACCCTTCGCTGCTGCCGGGCTACGTGGTGAACGCACCCGCGCACGAGCAAAACCTCGTCAAGCTGCTGTTGGACAGCACGCCGTATCACGAGTGGCCGATCATCATCGACGATAGCAACCCACGGGTCGAGGAAGCACGCAGCCTGCTTCGTGCCTATCTCGGTTATCTGATTGCATTGCCTGCCTATCAGCTCACCTAGTCCTGACCGGAGTCATTCAGACACTTTCAACATGACGAAACGTGAAAGAGATATTTTGCGGCAAGGCGGCCATCGTCACGGCGCCTGCCTGCACCACGGCCATGCGCACGAACAGGATCATGCGGCCTGGTCAAGGCGCGACTTCCTGACGCGGATGGGCCTCGCGGCTGCAGGTACCGTCCTGACCGTCGGGAACCACACCGTCCGTGCATTCGGACAGTCACGACTGCTCGGCGCACTGCAGCAGTCAGGATCAGATCGGATTCTGATTCTGATCCAGATGAATGGCGGCAACGACGGCCTCAACATGGTCGTGCCCGTCGAGAATGACATCTACTACAACAACCGTCCGACGATCGCCATCCCAAAGAGCTCGGCCGTCCTGCTCGACAACGAAACGGGACTGCACCCGGCGATGAGTCCGCTTGAGAATCTGTGGATGGATGGTCGGATGGCAGTGGTTCACAACGTTGGATACGAGAATCAAACGCGCAGCCACTTTGAGGGCACGGTAAACTGGTCAACCGGTCGCGATCAGGGGGCACCCGAGAGCACGGGTTGGCTTGCACGCTATCTGATCAACGAGAATCCGAACTTCTTTTCGAATCCACTGGACTATCCGCTGGCGGTTCGCGTCGGCGGGCCGGCGACGCTATTCCAGAGTAGCTCGGGCAACCTGGCGGTTACGTTTAGTGACGCGAGTGATCTCGACAGATTTGTGGAGCAAGGTGGCTTCTACGACACGGAGAATGTGCCGGCTACCCTCTACGGCGACGAGCTTGCATACATCCGCAGCGTGACGAACGCTTCGTTCCGCTATGTCGAGTCTGTGCAAAATGCTACCCAGGCCGGCAGCAACCTCTCCGGCTATCCGGACAGCGGACTCTCCTCGTCGCTGGCCGTCATCGCACGGATGCTTCGTGGCGGACTTCCGACCAATCTCTACACCGTATCCAGGGGTGGGTTCGACACCCATTCCAACCAGGGCGGACCGCAGGGTGGGCATGCGTCACTACTCGGTGACATTGCTCAGTCCGTGGCCGCTTTCATGGCTGACCTCGAGCAGGATGGGCTCGACCAACGTGTCGTCGTCATGACGTTCTCTGAGTTCGGGCGCACGCTTCGCGAGAACGGCTCCGGTGGTACGGACCACGGCGCCGGCGCGCCTATGATGCTCTTCGGGGCGGGTCTAGCCGGTGGTCTCTACGGCACCCAGTCCGACCTCCTCGACCTCTATGGTGGCGACCCCAGGTATACAACCGACTATCGGGCCGTGTACTCCACCCTCATGCAGGACTGGCTGGGGCTGGAGGGCGACGTTGTCGACACCGTACTGGGCGGCACGTTTTCACGCCTCGATTTCGTGGAGAACCGAGCCTCGGTTGGAGTCGACGACCCCGTGGTTCCCCGATCGTTCGAGCTGCACCAGAACTACCCGAACCCGTTCAATCCAAGCACCCAGATTCGTTTCGATCTGCCGGCCAGCGCTCACGTCAGGCTGACGGTCTACGACATCGAAGGACGTCGCGTGACGACGCTCATTGATCGAACCGTCGCGTCCGGGAGTCATGCGATCGACTTCCATGCCGACGCACTTCCTTCCGGCACGTATCTCTACCAGCTGCAGACAGGCTCAAGCGTGCTGAATCGGAAGATGATCCTTGCGAAGTAACCCACCCTCACCACCACCGATGGCCACGACAACCATGTCACGAAACATCTTTGCAATCTCGCTCCCCATGGCCCGGCTCGTCGCCTGGGCGATGGTCGCCCCCGCACTCATGTTCGCCTCGTGCGACTTCATCGGAGGTGGCAGCGAGGAGGCCCGTGTCAACTCTAAAATGCACCCCGTCGAGATTGACGGGCAGTGGGGCTTTGTGTCAAGCGAGGGTCGGATTGCTGTTGTCCCGGCCTACGACGGCGCAGACGATTTCTCAGAGGGGCGGGCTGCCGTTCAGGTCGGACTCGACTGGGGATATATCGACGAGGGCGGCAACGTAGCCGTGGCGCCCCAGTATCGCATTGCCGGTCGCTTCTCGGAGGGCCTGGCCGCCGTACGCGGATCTGACCTCGCGGCCCAGTACGGCTTCATTGACATTTTCGGTAACGAAGTCATTCCGGCTCAGTTTGATCTGGCCAAACCGTTCTCCGAGGGCTACGCGGCGGTGCGCGTGAGCGGGCAGTGGGGCTTCGTTTCAACAAACGGCACAATGGTCGTGCCGCCCACCTACGCGGACGCGCGATCCTTCTCTGACGGAATGGCCGCCGTCGAGGGCGTGGACGGCTGGATCTATATCAATACCACCGGTGCTGTCACGATCGATCCGTCGTTCGCCATCGAATTCGCCGGCGACTTCTCGGAAGGTCTCGCCGCGTTTGCGACATCCAATGGATGGGGTTATCTGGATCGCAATGGTTCACCCGCAATCTCGCCACAGTACGAATCGGCGGCGCAGTTCTCCGATGGACTGGCGGCAGTTCGAGGCGAACTTGTCGGATATATCGATAAGGCCGGCCGTACGGTCATCCCCATGCAGTTCCGTGAAGCGCGGCCGTTCTCGGAGGGTTATGCGGCCGTGAGATTCAACAACAGGTGGACCTATATCGGTCAAAAGAGCGGCACCATTGCAATCGACCGTGAATTCTACAGAGCCGAGGACTTCGAAGGAGGCGTTGCGCGCGTGTTCACCGGCAACTCCGAGTCCGAGAATGTCGGCTACATCGACAAACTCGGTTCATACGTCTGGTATCCCACCAATTGACAGATCCCAACCCACGATGAAAATGTCTACACGAAATCCGGATCGCATTCTGAAATTGCTGATGGTGGGCGTGCTCCTGTCGTCGGCGACGCTATTGAACGGATGCGACATGATACCCGGAATCGGCGATTCCGACGACGACGTGGTATCGTTCTACCCCGTGCTACTCGACGGAGAGTGGGGGTTCATCAACTCCAACGGACGAATGGTGATCGAGCCGGACTTCCGGTCAGCCGGTTCCTTTTCGGAGGGACTTGCTCCCGTCCGGTCCTCATCCCGATTCGGTTACATTGACCGCACAGGAGAGTACGCCATCGAGCCCAGGTTCGAATACGCAGAACCGTTCTCGGACGGTGTGGCGGCCGTTCGAATCGATGGACGATGGGGCTATATCGACAAGAACGGCAGCGTCGTAATCAACCCCACCTTCGTGAACGCGGGGCCTTTCTCTGACGATCGGGCGTTCGTTCGCACAGCAGAATATGATTGGGAGTACATCGACTCCGACGGCGAGATAGTGCGCACGTCCGAGACGCCTCGTCTGGACAATCACGAGTACACCACGTTCTCGGAGGGGGTCGCGCTGTATGAGGGATCGGATGACAGCTACGGGTTCATCGACCGCGACGGGAATCCGGTGATACCGGCTCAGTACGCATCGGCGCGTGCATTCTCGGAAGGCAAGGCTGCGATCAAGATCAGCGATCGATGGGGCTTCATCGACCGCCAGAAAAAGACGGTCATCAGTCCGAAGTACATCAGTGCGGGCAGCTTCGGAAATAAGCTCGCGCCGGTAAGAGACGGAGGAAACTCCTGGGGTTACGTAGATGCAACAGGCACGATGGTTATCCAACCCTCGTACGAGGATGCAAGGTCATTCAACGACGGGGTAGCCGCCGTGATGATGAATCAGAAATGGGGCTACATCGACCGCGACGGTAATCAGTTGGTCGCTACGGAGTTCGACGAGGTCTCTGACTTCGAGAACGGCATGGGACGCGTGGTGCGTCTCGTCGGCGAGCGGACCACGTTCGGCTACGTAGATGCCCACGGCAAATACGTGTGGTTCCCGACTGACTGATCTACCGATCGAGGAGAAATCGTCATAATTCTGTGACATCTGGGGCCGAGTGATCCCGTATTCTTTATGGCATGTTGCACTCGACCCCACAACTGGATCGAAGAGCGTTCCTGAGCCGGCTCGCTGGCGCCGACAGCAGGATGAGCGCTCAGCCACTGTCGATCGAGGCAGGCCTCGAACCAAGCGACGCCGTCCTTGACGAAAGAATGGCGGCGCACCTGTTGCGACGCACCGGATTCGGCGCGGCACCGGACAGGGTGTCCGAACTCGTCGGACTACAGGCGTCTGCAGCGGCAGCGGCGATCGTCGACGACGCCTATTCACTTGCCTTGCCTGATCCACCGTTCTGGGCAGACATGGCTCCACCGAACGGCGATCCGAATACCCCCGAGTTCCAGACCTACATCACCGACAACAATCAGTGGCTGGTCGACTACCGGTACGACTGGTTCGAGCGGATGTACTATTACGGCTTGCGGGAGCGCCTGACACTCTTCTGGCACGATCACTTCGTAACCTCGACGGGCGCCTACTTCCTCGCCCCGTTCGCGTACCGTTACCTGACACTCCTGCGTACGCATGCCCTCGGCAACTTCAAGGACCTCGTCTACGAAGTGGGCATCGACCCGGCTATGCTGCTGTACCTGAATGGAACACAAAACGAAATCGGCACGGCCAATGAAAACTACGCGCGCGAACTGCTCGAACTCTTTACGATGGGGCAAGTGGACGCGCAGGGGATCCCGAACTACACGGAGTCTGATATCCAGGAGATTGCCCGCGCCTTGACAGGCTGGAAGGTCAACTTCTTCTCGCTGCAGTCGTCGTTTTTCGCCTTCTATCACGATGGCGATCCGAAGACGTTCATGCAGCGGACGGGATCGTGGGCATACGCAGACGTGGTCGACATCATATTCGAGGAACGCGCTCAGGCTATCGCAGAATTCATATGCGCCAAACTCTATTCTGAGTTCGTTTATGCCGTTCCCGACCCGGTGATCGTTGCCGGACTCGCTGAGATTCTTGTTCAGAGTGATTTCGAACTGAAGCCCGTCGTGGAGACGCTGCTACAGAGCGCACACTTCTTCGATAACGCCGTAGCAGGTGCTAAAATCAAAAGCCCGGCGGAGCTCGTCACGGGAATGCTGATCGAATCCCATGCCCCCCTCCCATCGGGTGTGTTCTCCATCGCGGGCCGACTCTCCTTCTTCCTGGAGCAAGTGGTTTTGAATCCACCCAATGTGGCGGGGTGGCCTGGACATCACGCGTGGGTTTCGACCACGACACTGCCGATCCGTTGGCTCACGCCAGACTTCCTGCTGACCAACGGCACGGGGACCGATCTGATGGACATGATTCCGCTTGCATCACTTCTTGTGGATCCAGGCGATCCCCACGCTGCGTTCCGCCTGCCCGTCGCACTCGCACGCCACGTGCTGGCCGTGCCAATCGACGAGCTGGACTTCCCACTAATAGACGGCGACTTCGCCGGCGACCTCGTCACCTATCCCATCCCGGATGAATTCCTGAACGGTCCCCCGTATGTACTTGATCTTGCAAAGGTATTCCTCGGAGGCCTCCCCTGGCACGACTGGAATCTGTACGAGGCAGGCGCCAACATCAAGATCTATCTATACCTCAGATTCCTTTTCCAGCTACCTGACTATCAGCTCATCTAGATGTATGGTTTGGAGATCGGGTCATGAGTGAAGCAACGAACAAACAGACTGGACGTGAGGGAAGCTGCCTTTCGCATGGTGATGCGCATGCAGGCGACCACAGCACATGGTCGCGTCGATCGTTCCTCTCGACGATGGGCATGACGGTCGGGGGCACAGTGGCCATGGGCGGCCTTCCAATTTCAACGTACGGGAAGAGCCCCCTGCTTCGGGCGCTCGGGGCCGTCGAGACCGATCGCATCCTGGTTCTGATCCAGTTGAACGGCGGCAATGACGGGTTGAATACGGTCATTCCGGTCGAGAATGATATCTACTACGCGAATCGACCTGGTATCGCGATCGCGAAATCGCAGGCGACGCTACTCTCTCCGGAAGTCGGACTCCATCCATCACTGAGCGGGCTCAAGTCGCACATGGACGAGGGTCGCCTCGCCGTCGTGCAGGGTGTAGGCTATCCCGAACCCAATCTTTCTCATTTCAGGTCGACGGACATCTGGGTATCGGCCAGCGACTCGGATGTTGTGCAGAATACCGGTTGGATGGGTCGTTACCTCGATGCGGATTTCCCTGACTTTGGCGAGCAGCCTCCCGAGTATCCACTCGCCGTGCAGGTGGGCGGACTGTCAAGCATGATCTTCCAGGGGCCTTCCGCCAACATGGGTATGAGTCTGGCCAGTGTCCAGTTGTTCTCGCAGATTGCGGAGACAGGTCTGGTGTACGACGTCACGAATCTGCCGAATACCGCGTACGGAAATGAGATGGAGTTTGTGCGTTCCGTCGCCAACGACTCGTTCCTTTACGCATCTGCGGTTCAGGACGCAGCGAGCAACAGCGGAGCGCCATACGAATACCCGTCTCCGAATCCGCTGGCGGACAGCCTCGCGGTCATCGCACAGCTTATCAAGGGGAATCTGGGTTCGCGCATCTACGTGGCGTCGCTTGGCAGCTTCGACACGCATGCCGGTCAGCCTGGACCACATGCCACTCTGTTGCGCTACATCTCGGAGGCCCTTACTGCCTTCTACGCGGATCTCGAAATCGCGGGCATGAATGAGCGCGTGATGGCCATGACGTTCTCGGAGTTCGGACGCAGAGTGAACCAGAACGGATCAGGCGGAACTGATCATGGAACGGCGGCACCTCTGTTTGTTCTCGGGGGTGGCGTATCGGGAGGACTGCTGGGCGCTCAGCCCGACCTGACGGACCTTGATCTGACCGGCAACATGAAATTCGAGGAGGACTTCCGAAGCATCTACTCAACCGTCCTCACAGACTGGTTCGGCCTGCCGGAAACGGCCACTGAACAGGTACTTGGCGGCTCGTTTGATCGGCTTGATTTTGTCGCAGACCCGGCCGTGCCGACGAGCACTGTGCCTGAGGCGGTCCCGGAAGCATTTGCGTTGCGACCGGCCTATCCCAATCCATTCAGCGCCACGACCACCCTCTCGTACACACTCGCGCGACCCTCGCATGTCGACCTGTCGATCTTTGACGTACAGGGGCGGATGATTCAACGCGTGGTTGATCGGCAGCAGACTGCCGGATCGTACAGTATGCCGTTCGATGCCGGAAGGCTCCCCAGCGGCACCTACGTGTACCGCCTGACCACCGACCACGGTAGCGTGGCGGGCAAGATGGCTGTCGTCAAATAGGGATAATCGCGACGTGGAAGTCGTGTTCACGGCCGGGACGTACGATGTGGCAAAGGGCACTTCCCAGGGTACCGGAAACCCTGACGCGTGCGACGCATTATCTCTCCTGAATGTGAATGTGAGGCAAGCGTTCGAAGAACCATGATCGTGCGCAGAAAAAGATTGATCTTCAGACTGGCGCCGGCAATGATTGTCCCGCTTCTGGTCCTGGCCGGAGGCTGCCAGATCAGCGGCCCGGACGACGATCCCGGGCTCGACGAACTGGAAACCAGAATTCTCGCGTTGATAGGCGACGCACCAGCTCAGGAAGCGAGTTCATGCCGTGCGATCGCCTTCGGATCGAAACCCTGCGGCGGTCCCTGGACGTACCTCATCTACTCGACGGAATTCACCGACGACGCGGAGCTGACCGATCTCGTTGAAGAGTACAATCAGGTTCAGGCACGCGTCAATCGAGAGAAAGGAACCATGTCAGACTGTATGTTCGTCACTCCGCCCGACATTTCGCATCAAGGCGGGTATTGCACACAGGCTGCCGAATCGCAGTAATTCGCTCTGCACTCTTGCCAGGCCAGGCCCAAGCGTCGGTCAGCGGTCCGTTTCCGGTGAGGTCGGTGCCTCAACAACGGCGCCATCACCACCGGACAAGACGTTCGACCCCGGAAATTGTCTGACGTGGCCGATGGCAACCGGTCGCCCTTGCCCGTGTGCTACGGGTGACGACTCGTGGATTACGTAGTCCGAGTTCGGCAGAGTATCGTTGTGAAGCCGCGAGGCCGTTGCCGCCTCACGCATCGAGTCGTCCGCGTTAACTCGCAGCTCTCTGAACGTGTTGAGAATCCTCAATTCGAACAAATCGAATGCGTGTTGGAAAGCAGTTCGGTCTCGCTCATAGGCGTCGCCGCGCTCACCGGAACGAAGCAGTTGATCCATCTTTGAGGCCGACGCCGTCATCGCAAAGATGTACATCGCGACGTTCGCGAGACGAGCCTGATCGACCTGCCGTTGAATGACTTCTTCACGGTGCCACTTACTGACCAGCTTGAAGTAGTGCGTGTGTTCCCGCACGAGTCTCGAGATGCGCTCCGCGTACGAACTGAGCGAAGGATGCAATCCACGTACGGCCGGAGCCGGTGGCTTGAGCCCAAGGAACAGCTCGGCACCGAGCTTGATCGAGCGCCGAAGAAGAGTCGGCTTCAAGCCATTCTCGAGAATGCGATTGAGGTTTGCCGAGATCGACTCATCTGAGTTCCACCCCATCGCATCCTGAATCAACAGCATGTGCTCTGCCAGCTGCTTGCCGCCATACGCGAAGACGAACGACTGCATGACTTCGTTCGATCCCTCAACGATGCGGTGAATCCGGTTGTCGCGCCAGAGCCGCTCGAACTCGTTCTCAGTCATGTAGCCTTCGCCGCCCATGATCTGCATCGCGTCGTCGATGGTTTCCCACCCCATTTCCGAACAGAACACTTTGCAGATCGCCGTTTCCAACATGACATCCTGATCGCCGCGATCAAGAATCCCCGTCACGGCATAGAGCACGGCGTCCATGGCAAACGTCAGGGCCGACATGCGGGCGATCCGCTCCTGTACGAGTTCAAAGTCCGCGATTGGACGACCGAACTGGTACCGGGTCTGCGCCCACTTGGTCGCCTGGTCACGCGACCTCTTGGCCGCACCCGTAACGCCTGCCGATAGCGTGCATCGTCCGTAGTTGAGACACGTCAGCGCGACATTCAGTCCTTTGCCTTCTCGATGCAGCAGATTTTCCTTCGGCACGCGGACATTCGTAAATCGAATTCTTCCCTGCCAGGTACCCCGAATGCCAGTCTTGCTCCGGTTCTTCTCAAAGATGTCGACGCCCTCCATGTCCGGAGTACAGATAAGCGCCGTGACGGCCTCAGTCTCCTTGCCGGTCTTCGGATCGCGGATCAGCTGCTTTGCCGTTACCGTCAGCATTCCGCTCTTGTATGCGGACGTGCTCCATTTCTTTTCTCCGTTGAGCACGTAGTACTCACCGTCCTCGATCTTCTCGCAGCGGGTCTCCTGTCCAGCCGCATCCGATCCAACCTGAGGCTCGGAAAGACAGAACGCCGACAGGTATTCTCGCGCAACTTTGGGCAGAAATCTGTTCTTCTGATCCTCCGTTCCGAACAACATCAGCGCCTTGCAACCGATCGACTGGTGCGCAGATACCATCACCGCCGTCGAACCACAATAGCTCCCGATGCGCTCAAGCACCCGGTTGTAGCTCGATACGCCCAGACCCAGTCCTCCAAACTCTTCCGGGATGGTCATGCCCATGACACCCAGATCAAAGAGCCTCTCGATGGCCCAGTCCGGGATAAACTCCTCCTGGTCGATCTGCACTGCCGGGTGCTCGTCGCGCAGGTAACTTTCAAGTCGCTCGAGCAGCATGTCACATTTTGCACGCTCGTCGTGCGAGACATGCGGGTAGGGAAAGACAAGTTCGCTCCTGAATCGGCCCCAGAAGAGGTTCTTGACAAAGCCCATTTCGGAGGGCTCCGGACCGAGCATCACCTCGATGTCCTCGATCATCTTGCGGTCTCGCTCGGAGACCTTCTTCAGGTTACTGAAACTTGCAGTCGACATATAGAAAACTCCTTTACATTCGTTACGGCCGCGGCCTTATGTGGTCTGTCGGAATCGGCCCGTCGGTGCTCTCATGATATCACAACATACGCCGCGGCGAGGGTCGCTGGAAGCGCTTTTCCGCGCAATCTGTGACACTTGCGTGTCCTCACTGTTCCGGCCATAAATCACGGCACATTTCATTTCACACTAAACGAGACAAGACGCGGATCTTGTCTCCGCATCCGGTGTCTATCTTCGGCCAAACTCACCTCTCGATCCGTGTCCGCCACCAGATCATTTACCGATAAACTGCAGGGGTCCCAGGACGACACCCGCTCTCTGCTCTGTGTCGGCCTCGATCCTGATCCCGCGCGACTCCCCGACGTCCTTTCTGGCTCCATGTCGCTGCGCGATCGTGTCTTCACGTTTTGTTGTGACATTCTCGAAGCCACGCGCGACCACGCGTGCGCCTACAAGCTCAATTTCGCCTTTTTCGAGGCCCTGGGAGCTGACGGATGGAACGTCCTTGAGCGTCTGGTTTCAGTAATACCTGATTCAAAGATCAAAATCGCCGACGCCAAACGAGGCGATATCGGAAACACCGGCCGATTCTACGCAGAGTCTATTCTGCAGGCTCTCAACTTCGACGCATGCACGGTTTCGCCGTACATGGGCAGAAGCTCCGTCGAGCCGTTCCTGCAGTATCGGGGTAAAATGGCCTTTGTATTAGCCCGCACATCAAATCCCGATGCGCGGGAGATCCAGGAGTGGTCTCAGGCGGGTGTACCCCTGTACCGGCATGTTGCCCGGAGCGCGGTTTCGTGGGGACGTGATCTGGACGGCGAAGTCGGGCTGGTGGTCGGGGCTACCGACCCGGCCGGCCTCGCCCGCCTTCGGAATGATTGTCCCTCGACCTGCTTCCTCGTGCCTGGAATCGGTAGCCAGGGAGGAGATGTTTCTCGCGTTCTTGCAGCCGGTTTGACGGCCGACGGCCAGCTCATCATTAACAGCAGCCGTAGCATCCTGTATGCCGACTCGGGGGCCGATTACGCCGCGGCCGCTGAACGCGCCGCGCGTGACCTGCGAGATGAGATTGAACGAAACAGGCCGCCCAACGCGTGATTGCCACCGCTTCGCGTTATGCCCCGGCATGAAGTCGTGTCATAACAAAGGCGGGACGCCAATGGCCGGTTTCAGCATTCCCTCTCAGCATGCCTATGCTCGCTCGATCCTACGAGCAGACCGTAGTCGATTCCTC
>JABDKH010000023.1 GCA_013002345.1 Rhodothermales bacterium | reverse complement strand
AGAGCTCTGTCAATATCGTCGGTTCTCGATTCCGTCGGTTTCATCACAGCATTTGAATACGTACAGTTGCTGCCGCGCACAGCGCTCTGACCCGGGTCGACGTCGTCTATTCGATCAACACGTCACCATAGGAGACCATCTCGCCGAAGCTATCGAGGATAAAAAGTCGGTGCAGACCTGCCTCACCTATCTGCGCGACACTAAACTGCATGATGCGTTCGCCCGGGCTCGACGTATCGATGAGCTCGTCGAGGAGCGGAAACTGCTCTCCCACCAGAGTCCGCAGGACTAGTCCTCCAGAGACGTCGTCAAACTGAAGAATCCGAATCGGCACGGTAACTGTCCCCCCGGCTACCGCCGGATTCGGATAGGCAGGCCTCACCACGACCTTTCCGACAAAGAACGGTGCAGTCCGCCAGTCGTCCGTATCTTCCGATACAATCTGACCTTCTTCGTCTCTGACGAGCCCACCGGACGCATCCGTCGCCGAAAAGCCGGAAGGTGTAGAAGTCGCGGCTGTAACGAACTCGTCCTGGCTGTCTGTCGCGTCACACGACCAGAGGCAGACGCAGGTTGCGACGAGAAGGATCGAGTTCGTGCGTCTCATGGGATGCGACCGTGCTTCAGGTGGGGCCCAGGCACCGTGTGATGCCTCCCGTGCAATACCGCTGGCCGACAAATGGTTCCACTGCCCTCCATCGTTTTGACCCTTGATTTCCGGTAATGGTTCTTCGTGCAGACAGACTGAATGTTGACCTCGACGGCGTCCCGGTGCTCACAGACGTTGGATTTGAGGTCGACCGAGGGGAGTGGATAGCCCTCCTCGGACCCAATGGCGCTGGCAAAACCACCCTGCTGCGCACACTCGGCGGACTGCTTGAATATCGGGGACACGTGTCTGTCGCGGAGCGGGAGCTCCGAGAGTGGCATCGGAAAGAACTGGCACGGAAACTTGCTTTCGTTCGCCAGTCGGTTTCGCTCGCCTTCGATTTCAGAGTCGAAGATCTCGTGATGCTCGGGCGAGCCCCACGCAAGAAATGGCTGGCGGCATATGACCACGAGGATCGGCGCGTCACAGCCGATGCGTTGATGGGCGTAGACCTGGCGGATTTCGCGGGGCGGTCCATCCACTCGCTCAGCAGCGGCGAGCAACAACGTGTGTTCCTTGCTCAGGCCCTCGCTCAACAACCAGATATAATGTTGCTCGACGAACCAACAGCTCACCTCGATATTCATCACCGCATAGCCTTTCTTGGGCATGTCAGAAATTACGTCGATTCGGGCTGCACGGTCGTCGCAGCGTTTCACGACCTGGAACTGGCCGCGCATTTCGCCGATCGCGTGCTCGTGCTCGATGGCGGACGATTGGCAGCGATCGGATCGCCCGCTCAAACGCTTACATCAGATTTGATCGCGAGCGTCTTCCGAGTCCGGGCGTCAATCGCGGTGGAAGACGGAAACATCATGGACATACGATACCACGAAAACCTGACGACGGCAGAAGCTTGACCGACCTCCTCGAGGCGAGCTTCAAAACGAAAGTCTCAGCAGCAACTGGAATGAAGATCTATACTGGAACAGGCGACTCCGGAACGACCGGCATTCTGGGTGGCAGTCGCGTTGCGAAGCATCATCCGCGAATCGAAGCCTACGGTACGGTAGACGAACTGAATGCCGCCATAGGCATGGTCCTGAGTCACGAAACAAGCGTCGATACGCTGGGGCCGACTGCAAATATGTTGAAACGCATTCAGTCCGAGCTCTTCGTGGTCGGTGCGGATCTGGCCACTCCTCTGGACGCCCGGGTAGACGTCCCAAGGGTCGAGGAACGAATGGTCAGACAACTGGAGGCCGACATCGACGGAACGGACGAGGGGCTCGACGAACTCAAGTCATTCATCCTGCCCGGTGGAATTCCGGTTGCGGCTTCACTGCATTTCGCCCGAACAGTCTGCCGCCGCGCTGAGCGACGAGTCGTCCAGTTCGGAGAGTCGGCAGAAATCAACGAAAAGACGGTGGTTTATCTCAATCGTCTCGCGGATCTCCTGTTTGTGATGGCGCGACATGCGAACGCGTCGGCCGGGTCGGTTGACGTGATCTGGAAGAGCGAATAGGCTTCTGCCCGATCGATATGAGTCGATAACTCAGAGACATGCCCGGTCGCGTCCACTGGAACCGAATCAGGGGACGGACCTTATATTCTTTTCTCCACCGATTTCGTAAAGCGCTTTCACCGTGCCAGTCCGAAAGTCAATTCTGTACGCTTTCGTCGCCGCCGCAATCGGCGCAAGCGCACTTGCGCTGGCGAATCCTGAGCCCTCGCCGGCGAAAGACGGTACTGAATTCTCAGAGACGTCTCCCCCGCCGCCGCTGTCTAACATAGTCGGGGCAACGGACGAATTCGGATTCGACACAAGTCGCTATGTAGTGCATAACGGCGTCGTGAGACGAAATGAAACGCTCTCTGACATCCTCGGCAGGTACGGAGTAACTGGCCCGCAGATCGCACAGATTGCCGATCAGTCCCGGGGGTCTTTTGACGTACGACGCATTCGAGCGGGTCGGCCGTATCACGTCTACGTTCATGGCGACAGTTCTGAAGTTGTTGCCGGACTTGTCTACGAACCGAGTTCGTTCGACTACGTCGTTTTCGACCTGGACGTACCCGGGGTGGAGGTCTGGAAACGACCAATCCTCGTCAGGCGACGGACGGTGCGCGGTACAATTCAAAGTTCGTTGTACGAGACGCTGCAGGATGTTGGTGCTGATGTCGAGCTAGCGTTTGAGCTTGCCGAGATTTTTGCATGGCAGATAGACTTCCACCATCTGTTGCCGGGCGACCACTTTACCGCTATTTACGACCGCCGCTTTGTCAATGGAGAGTCCGCCGGAGTCGGAACCGTACATGCCGCCCGATTCGTCAGTCACAGTCGAGACTTCACGGCATTTCACTTTGACAGGCAGGGCGACATCGCGTACTTCGATGACGAGGGGAATAGTCTTCGAAAGACGTTCCTTGCCGCACCCGTGAAGTACTCGCGGATCAGTTCGCGGTACAGCGGTCGCCGATTCCATCCCGTACTCAAGCGGTATCGCTCGCATCTCGGAACCGACTATGCGGCCCCTCGAGGAACACCCATCCGTGCGACTGGTGACGGCCAGATTACCGCGGCCACATATGCCCGGGGAAATGGTCGCTACGTCAAGATTCGCCACAACGGAACGTATACGACGGCTTACCTGCACATGTCGAAGATTGCGGCCGGCATCAGCCCTGGCAAATACGTACGACAGGGAGACGTTATTGGATACGTGGGAAGCACTGGTCTCGCTCGGGGAGAGCATGTATGCTACAGATTCTGGAAGCACGGCCACCAGGTCGACCCGTTGAAAGAATCGTTCCCGTCTGCCGAACCCGTTTCCGAACAGAACAGGCCGGCGTTTGCCGCGGCGATGGAGGACCTGATGGCGAAACTGGACGCCGTAGCTTTAGAAGCGTCCCTCCCTTCCTATGCACTGATTCTGAAGTAGCCTTCCCCCTGCTTCGACTCGGACACCGCCTACGGCACGGCACAGCTGGATAGCCAATGAGATACTTCGCCTGGACGCAGGGCACCTGTCCGCGTCAGCGGCGTCACCACCTCCGCGCCTGGCCTTAAATCAGATGTGGAGCGGCCGATTCTTTCTGCGCAAGGCAGAATCTTATTCACGGGCAAAAGTCACGGGAACCCGCCTGAACGACCGAGGTTGACCGGGCGCTGTCTCCCATTCGAAGCTTGCAGCCATGAGCACAAATTCCGAATCAAACTACACGGAAGTCCGAGCAGTCCCGTCGGTCTCTCGGGACCGCTGGTTGGAGCATGCCCGGAAGAAGCTCGAGAAGGGCTACGCTTTGATCGTTAGCGAAAAGCGCAAGAACGCAAACTTCTATCTGGCCGGGCGCGGCTACGAAACATGTCAGCACAAGACGGCGCTTTTGCTGATCAAACAAGGTGTCGTCAAGAAGGCGGGCAAGCACCATCTCGGAGTCGTCTACCTGCTTTCGGACGACGCCAAGATCGTTCTCCCACCGGCGCCCGTAATAGTCGATGACGACGACGATGAAACGACTGCCGACTCTGAGTCTGACGCGGGCTACGAGGATATGCTGGACGAACTCGACGACGAAGTCGAGGACGATGATGAGGAAGATGATGAGGAGGAGGACAAGACAAGTCGTACCTCCAGCGAAGACGAGTAATTCGCCTGCACTCGTACCCTACTCCTCCTCCATGCTGTCGTCGAGCAGTTCGCCGGCTATCCGATAGAAATCTCGCTCGGTGATGATGCCGACCAACTGACGGTCTCGGACTACCGGCAAGGAGTTGATTCCTTTCTGACGCATCAGCTGCACGGCATCTGACGTCAGTGTCTCCGGGGAAATCGTTATCGGGTTCCGGATCATGATATCCTTAACAGGCACGTCCACCTGCTCGTCGCCCGCGCCACTGCTCGAGAGATAGCGAAGCAGGTTTCGATGAGTGACCAGTCCGACCAGCCGGTGCTCCCTGTCCTCGACCAGCACGTGCTCGATCTTGTTCCAGTCCATAAGTGACGCAACGAGTTCGACGAGTTCCTCGTCGTTCACGGTAAAAAGCTCCGTCGTCATGAAGTGCTCCACTCGGGTGCCCCGCATATGCCTCATGGCCTTCGCCTCATCGAGAGTGGCCAGGGACCATTCGTGCACCGGGTTGCCAACTTTCTGACGGGAAAGCATCCCTGCCACTACTGCATTGAGGCGATCCGCGCGCGTGCCAGGTTGGCGTTTCATTCGCGCGAGCGACTCAAGCATCCACTGCGCCCCCGTTGCCAGACGTGACACCCTGTCTTCGATAATGCCCAGATAGCGGTCGATATCGGCCTGCTCGATGTCGGCCAGCACAAGGCCCTTGCGCGCGACCGGAAGAAGCTTCTTGAGAATCAGTTCGTGGGCGGGCATTCGTGTACCCTCAAACCAGGCCAGCTGGGCGCCGAGACCATGACGGGCCGCCGCAATGAAGTTGCTCTTGGCATCGTCAAAGTCCATCAAGTGCGACACGTCGCCGACCTTTTCCGCAAGTCCGGCGACAAGACCAAACCAGAACGCGGCATTCGCTACTTCGTCAACGACGGTTGGGCCGGACGGAAGGATCCGATTCTCAATCCGAAGATGCGGCTTGCCGTCGGTGATTCCATAGCAGGCTCGATTCCACCTATACACCGTACCGTTGTGAAGCTGGAGGGCATTCAATTTCGGTACGCCGCCCTGCTTAAGTACGTCCAGCGCGTCTTCCGCCTCCGCTGTCATGATTACTCGAAACCGCGTAATGTCCTCCTTGTAGATCTCCGTTACCGAAGACTTGACCCAGTCAGACCCGAAATGAACCCTGGGACTCATCTCTCTGAGATACAGGTTGCTGCTGCGCGTGTCGACCGCCTGTTGAAAAAGCGCAATACGGGTCTCCCGCCACAACCGCTTGCCAAATAACACGGGGGAATTCGTTGCCAACGCAAGGCATGGTCCGGCGACAGCCTGCGCGATATTGTAGAAACGAGGAAATTCTTCAGGCGATACCTGAAAGTGCGTCTGAAAACTTGTGTTGCACCCCTCAACAAGGATCGTCTCATGGCGGAAAGACAACTCGTCCACACCACGAATCTGAAACTGGGCAGATCCACCCTTGAGGGTCATGATCGCTTTGTTGAGCGCGTAGTAACGGGGCTTCGGCGAAATGCTGTCGAGTCCAAGGTCGGACAAATGGATTGTCGGCAGAATGCCGGTGAGGATTGTTTCGGCTCCAAACTGGTTAGCAAGGCCACGCACGTATGTAACGGCTTCGTTGATCTGCTTCTCGACCTCGGAAAGGCACTTGCCGCGAAACTCGCATGGGTGGAGGTTGACTTCGAGATTGAATCGGGTCAGTTCGTTGACGATTCTCTTGTCCGTGCTGATCTGGAGGATTTCCTCTGCGACCATGGCGGGCTGGAAATTGCGATCGATCAGAAACAGTTCCTGCTCTGCGCCGATCCTTCGCGTCCCCTTATCGAACATGTCGCTGCCGAGCATCAGCTCCATCGCCCGCAGGTCCTCCAGCAACTGCCGTGTAAACGCTCGCAGCGCTGCGTCGTCGACAGGCTCGCCTACGTCATGAATACCCACAATACTTCTCCTGATAAACTTGTGTCCTTGTGCCGGAAAGGCGTAACAATGGCGACAAATGGCAGGCTAATCTCACCGATTTGATGCAAACTCGCAAGGCCAGGCCGGCGCACCACTAGAACAGGACCGAAACAAGCCCCCGCGCACCTCGTTTCCGCGAAAGGCCATTTCAAACCTATGCATACCCCACGCATACAAAATACGGCGCTGCTTGCCGCGTTTCTCCTTTTTGCCGCACCTGCCGTTGTCGGTCAGACCGACAGTCACGGTGTGGCGTCTGCAACCGTTGATTCAAGTCGTGCAACGCGCCTTTACGTGCGAGGCCTGACGCTTTCATTGACGGGCGACCACGACAGAGCCGTCACGCTGTTCGCCGAGGCGGCACGATTTGCGCCCACGGAGCCGGCCGTGTACCTCAGCCTGTCCGAGTCCCATGCAGCACTGGGCGATCTTGACGCAGCGCTTCTCTACGCACAAAGAGCTGCAGGACTTGATTCCGGCGTCCAATACATCCGCCATCTGGCGAGGATCCAGGTTCTCTCGGGCAACCTGTCGGCGGCGGAGAAAACCTATGAACAGCTGGTGCACGACAATCCGCAGAACGCCGACGCAGTTTTCGAGATGGCCCGCCTGAAAGTTCGTCTTGGTCATGAGTCGGAAGCTGCGGAGTCCTTCGAGCGACTGATCCGCCTGCTCGGCGATGACAGGCTGCTCCGCACGCGCTTGCTGCAGCTATACGGTCGACTTCAGGACGGCGAGGGGGTAGAGCGAACCCTGCGTGCGCTGACGGAACTGGATGTCGACAACGCCCGGTATCACCTTATGCTCAGCGACTTCCTGGTGCGGAATGATCGCGATGCCGAGGCGATTGTCGTTCTCGAAACCGCGCTCCGCAGCATACCGGACAACCTGGATATTGTCAGCGAGCTCGGCACTCTGCACCGACGTAGTGGACGCATCGCGACCGCAGATAGCCTGACGGCTCGAGTAACAGACATCGATGGACTCAGCGCAAATCAGATCGCGGAGCGTGCGGAGCGTCTCTACATGCGGGCCATCGTCGACTCCGCATCGGACTCGCTCGCTTCGGACATCCTGACCAGGGGACTTGAGATTGACCCATCCCATTTCGGCATGCTGACGATGCTTGGCGATCTGAGATACCGTAGTCGTGATTTCGGTGAGGCTGCAGGCCTGCTGTCACGCGCGCTCGCGGTCGACCCCAGAAATGCCGACGTATGGCTGCAGACAACGCTCGCATTCCTTAGCGACGACCAACCCCGCGAGGCCGCGCGAACAGGCGAAGAAGCAATCCTCCTCTTTCCCGGCCGTGTCGACCTGATTGAAACGACCGCCCACAGCCATCTGGTCGTCTACAACAACACGCGAGCAATCGAACTATATCATACCGCGGTCGAGCTCCTGTCCGACGACGAACTCTGGTCCGCGGGACTTGCTGCAGAGGCTCATGCGTCGCTGGGGTTTTTGTACTCCCGACGATCGATATACGACAAGTCCGACCACCACTACCGAACAGCACTCAAGATCGATAGTGTTCACGTGTTCGCGCTCAACAATTTTGCCTACAGCCTGTCGAGTCGCGGCGAGAACCTGGACGAGGCTCTTGTACTGGCGCAGCAGGCGATCAGTATTGATCCGGACAACCCGTCATTTCAGGATACACTCGGATGGATCCTCTTTCTCCTCGATCGGCCAGCCGAGGCAAGAGAATGGGTGCAGCGTGCGGTTGACGC
>JABDKH010000022.1 GCA_013002345.1 Rhodothermales bacterium | reverse complement strand
CGCCCTCCTTGGCTGGAGCCCACAGGTGCCAAAAGCACCATACGGAAGCGCTCCGTCGCCAGGTGGTCGTGTTGGGTGAGCACGGCTACCTGGCTTTCTTTTTGGACAGAGATTTGATATCTGTGTCTAGATAAACGATCACCCTCAGCATGATGACGAATGTGGAACAGGACTTCGGCAGGTGAAGGAGCAGCGGTGTGGACGCCGCTACTGGTGGCGGTGGCAATGGGTATGGCGGCGTGTGCGCCGTCCATATCGCCGTTGTACCGCGACTACGATCTGCGGGACGCGCCTGCGGGTGACATGTCCGCGCGCATTGAGCGGGCGCTGACCGATACGCGCTGGAGGGTTGTCCCATCCGAGACACCCCATGTGGTTGCGACGGATACCGTCACGATCCGGCGATGGGGGCTGTACCGTGTGGAGGTGGCCATTGAAGTGGCTCCCGTGGGTGATCGGTACGTGCGCGTGCTGGTGCATCCGTACCGGAAATACTTCACCGGGACGCGCCGGAAGATCCCCTATTTCAAGCGAAGCCTGCGCCGGACGATACTACCCGGGTTGACGCGCGCGTTTGAGGCGCAGGGCCTGTACGCGATCGGTTCGGCGATGGAGCGTGACAAAGAGGCACGCCGGCGATAGCTGGAACCGTTTTTGCTTGCTACGGTAGTGAATAGCGACAATGTTCTTTGCGGAAATGGGGATGACATGGATTCGACGGATGGAATCCGACATCAGGCTGCGTGTCGAGCATCCTGGAATGCTCGTAAATCCTACCAGGAAAACACATAAATGCGAACGATTACTCGTACGCGATGGCTGCTTAAATAGCGCTGTCTGTCTCTCTCCTTGCCCGTCTGCCGGCGGGGAACAGGGGCATCATCAATGGTAGACTGGCCGTTTCCGGATCCGGCTGTTCTGGAGCGGTGACATCAATCAGCCTTGGCTGCTGTAGTGCCGAGTCGGTCGGCATGCTGTAGCGGCGACACTCAAATAGGCCGGCTACACACGTAGAGGCCTGAATGTTTGACCATTCGGACCCGGGTTCGACTCCCGGCATCTCCACTACCGAACCCCCGTCTCGTTGCGAAGCAATGGGATGGGGGTTTTGTTTATGAGCAGGTCACGACTTGGCTCACGATATCTTCTGCAAGGGCTACCGTTTCCCGCTTTCATCCAAGACAACCCATCTAGGATTATGAAAGGACCAATTCGTTGGGGCGTGATCCTCGGAGGTGCGGTCGCCGTGCTGATCTTTGTTTTCGGCCTGGTTGGGTGGCACCGCACGTTCGAGATGTCGTTCGTCTTCCTGGCCATAGCCATTCTGATCAACGGCGTGGCAGTGGTTTTGTGCTTGCATGAGCGGGCTTCGACGCATGGCTGGTTGAGTCAGGTCAAAAACGGGCTGGTCGTTGGGCTCGTCGGCTCCGTGATCATCTTCTTCGCATCGTGGCTCGTGACATCGGTGGTATTCCCGGACTACTTCACTGAGATGGCTGCCGGGTATCGAGAGATGTACGTCAATATGGGAATGTCCGAGGCCGAGGTAACCGACCTTGTTGCTGCAACAGCTAACACGTCACCGGTCAGGTCGGCGGTCGATGGTGTAGTAGGTACAATAGCGACCAGCCTTATGGTCGCCGCCATCGCAGGAGTTTGGCTTCGGAAAAAGGACTGAGGGGTAGTGCTCGTCCCGCAAGCTCCCGACCGGATGGTCACTGGTGACGAAGGCTCGTCCTCAACGGAAGGCGCGTCGGTGAACGAGAGCGTCCTGAACCCCGCATATACCCGACGCCGGGCACAATCTTGCGACCGAGGCGAAGCTTCACTACAATAAATTCTTAATCACTGCTCCGCGCGCCCGGCGCCGCAAATGCAAAAACCGATTGTGCGGTGCCGGATCGTATTCATCTCTTGGGAGGTCTTAGATGTCAGGAATGCATGGAAGGGTCGCCCTGATCACTGGGGCGAGTAGCGGAATCGGAGCGGCCACGGCAAAGGCGTTTTCAACAAAGGGCGCCAAAGTCGTGTTGGCGGCTCGCCGAGAGGACCAGCTGGCGGAGCTGGCTGCGGCGATAGCCAACACAGGCGGCGAGGCGACGTATGTGAGGACAGATGTTTCCGTCGCGTCCGACGTAGAGCGAATGGTGGGACATGCGATTGAGTCGTTCGGACGACTCGACTTCTGTGTGAACAATGCAGGAGTCGAGGGCGAATTAGCCTCTATTGTTGACTTCCCCGAGGAGGAATTCGATCGCGTCCTCGCGATCAACTTGAAGGGCACATTTCTATCCATGAAGTACGAGGCGCAGGCCATGCTCGCAGGTGGGCATGGGGGAGCAATCGTAAACGTAGGGTCAGTGAACTCCTTTCTTGGGTTCGGCGGTGGCTCGGCGTACGCTACCTCGAAGCACGGTCAGGTGGGTCTCACGACGAGCGTCTCCGCCGAGCTAGCGCCTCAGGGTATAAGAGTGAACCTGGTCTGCCCGGGCATCACCGATACACCGATGCATCGCCGCATTCGCGGGGTCATCGGTGATGAGGCTTTTGACAACATCATTCAGGGTCGCGTCCACCAGAAGCGAGCAGGCCGGCCTGAGGAGATCGCCGCCACAATCGTCTTCCTGTGCTCCGACGATGCGAGCTATGTGACAGGGACAACACTGACTCCTGACGGTGGCATGACGCTGACGCTCTAGGTTGAGCGACGTGGCAGGTCCACACTTCTGTGCCGTACCGCATTACAAGCGATTGCTGCCGACACGAAATTCCTGGTCGAAGCGCTCCGCGATTGTCATCTGGCA
>JABDKH010000021.1 GCA_013002345.1 Rhodothermales bacterium | reverse complement strand
GGCGTTTGGACGAAGTCGGTCGCTGCCATTTCCTTACGAAAGCCGCCGCCCCGGGGCAATGACTGTGACGAGAGGCATCTCACGTCGGTACTACGATTGTTAAGCCAAAGACATAGTCAACCACATCTCGAATATCTGAATCTATCGGAAGACGAAACTGAATCCCGGGAATTATGGAGCCCAGGTCTTTCTGGATTTCAAAACCCACGTGATGCGACGTTCGCTCTGCAAAACTCCCGTCTTCCGTGACGATGGCTCGCCCTGTAAGGCCGAGTCCTCCCTGAATAGCCTTCCCGTAGTAAAAGAAATGAACAGAGTAGTCCGCGTATAACTCTCCTCGCGCCTCCGAGCCAGTCTGACCAGTCGTGATGGCCAGGAGCGGGCTGATCCGCGTGAACATTACCCAGTCGCCGGATCGTGAGGGAAAGTAGATGAGGGAAGTCTTGAACGACAGAAGGTCAGGCTGATAGCCTTCGAACCGATCGTAGTCACCGAACAGCCCAGCGATCTGTCCAGGGTTGTCGGAGGCGACGGGCAGTCGCACACCGAACTCGTACACGACGGGGTCGCGCTTGGAAAAGAGCGTCACACCTAGATAGGGATTACCGAGCGCTGTCTCTGCATCCGAGCCATCGAAGCCTGTGTGTGAAAAAGGAAGGCTCGCCGTCAGAAACACTCGTCCCGTAGGTCCGACTCCGAAGTGGTACGACGCCGAATAAGCGGCCGTCAGGAATGATGTGCCTCCATCAGCGAACCGTGGCTTAACTACCTCGACAACGGCGTTATCGAAGTTGCGAGGCGAGACATGTACGCTCTGCGCCATGGCCGACGGTACAAGCATACTCGCAACTGCCCCGACAATCAGCAGGTTGCGGATCTTCCGCGGTAAAGAGCAGCCTTTCGATGCCATGCTTCTAGTTTCCATCGGGAGCACCGTGGGAGTCCACGAAATTGTTGAGCGCATCGAAGTAGCCTGCCGCGCGTTCGACGGCGTCCGGCGGATTCAGGTGATAGACCCAGTATTCCTCTATGTCTCCACGGTTTACAAACAACTGCATCGTGCCCTGCGATTTGTGTTCGGCGATGAGCCAGTTAACCGGGATCTTGTAATTGAGCCGGTCATTGCCTGCCAGCGGCTGCGTCTTGTCGAACCGAAACGACGACGTCGCGCTAATCGTTTCAGACTCCGGATATCCGTCCAACCCGTCGAACGTCAATACCGTCTCATCGCCGACATCTGATATCCATGCCCCCATCACGACGGGGCGCTTACCGTCGACGAGTTGCTGCGACGCCCGGAGGGCGAGTATGGCTGCCGCTTTGTGATGGCCGTGCGTGTCCGAACGGGGGAGGGACGTGAGAACGAAGTCGTAGCGATTGGACCTCAGAATCTCTGTCAGCCGATTCAGGACGAAGTCAGCATTCCAGACCGTCGCGAGGATGCTGTCGGGGTCCGTGGTCTTGCCCGTGTCGGGCTGATCCAGGAAATAGTATTGACGAAAGCCAATGATGCGCCCTCCTGCCATCAGTTCCTGTTTTCGAATGGCGGGCAGATACTGGCGCGCGACATCCGGATTCGTAAGCTCTACCCCGTAGATGCGCTCGGCCAGATTCGAGTAGCGATAGCCACCTGCGCCGTCCGTCACGAGAGCGAGATCGACGCGGCCCCCGAGCTCTTGAGCGACCCGGTAGAGGGAGCCGGCAAACATGGCCTCATCGTCCGGGTGTGCGGTCACGACGAGTACCGCCGTATCTTGCAATGGCTGGGCACGAAGCTTCGGCGCGCCAGGGCAGCTCAGGACAGCCGCAAGCGCTGCTAGGAGGACAAATCGATGCATAGAACAGAAATCTCATCTTAATCGGGTCGGGAACCGGTCGAGACTACAGGGAAACGTCACGGACTGCCGGTCGTAACCTGAAAAGTAAGCCTTTGCGCGGTCGTGCGCGAGGAAACCAGTTCCTCACCCGCCGGTTGGTATTTTCTTGCGATGGATCACGCAGAATCAAATCTACCGGGCGCATCACGTCGCGCCGTCGATCAGGCCGCGAGGATCTTTGCATCAGACATGCGGACGATGCGAGAGAGGCGAGGAATCCCTCTGTCGCGAATCCACGAAGAGACGAGGATTTCCGCCGACGTACTGAAGGAATTCGAATCAACAGCACTCGTCGGTAATCAGCTATTCAATCGCGTCTATTTGCGTTCGCTTGTCATTTCGTACGCGCGGATCGTTGGTACCGAGGAGCGCCGCGCGCTCGAAGCTCTTGAAGCCGCTCTGGCAGGGAAGTACGAGGGAGGACTCAATGATGAGACGGGAGACTCGAGCAGGGAACCGCTCAACTTGAGCGAGGGCGACCAACTAGAAGCACCAGATGACGGGAACGACGAAGGGTCGGACCCGACCGCCATGGTCGCTGAGGAACGCACCTTCGATCAACCTCCGCCAATTGGCGACATGGAGGGACCGGAAGACGATTCCGCACATTCGTCGCAGCGCGTCGCAAACCGGTTTGAGTTTCTTTCCTCCGCCTTTCCATCGAAGGGTGAGCCCCGACGCAATCCGAATCGTGTTCATAGAGAGATCTCAACGGCTGTGCACGACTTCAAGCCACCGGAAGATCTGAAGGGGATGCTCGTGCGTCCAAACCGTTTTCGGGCGATTGCGCTCACTTCGCTCGTCGTTATCGTCAGCGTATCAGCCATTGTCGCGGCGATAAGACTTTCCGAGAGACCGTCGGATAAGGTCAGCCCGATGGCTACCGATGCAGTTGAATCTTCGGCCACGACGCCGGTCTTACCCCTTCCTCCGTCTCCAATCTCGCTCCCGCCGCCTTTCGTAGTAGGTGATTCAATCGCGGTTACAATCGTTGCAACGGCAGGCCCGCTGGATCCAGTCAGGATCCAACTGGACCGCGATCTCCGGCGGCCGTACTGGGTAGATGAAGGGGATTCGATGACATTCAGCATGCGGCAGAGAATCGTTTTCGAGGACCTCCTCGATCGGGCCACAATCAAACTTGAGGGCGTCCCGTATCCCGCGCAGAAGTACCGTGACCGCGAGCGACTCGAGTTGACGCGTGACTCCGTTCACGCTTTTGTCGAGTCTCTGCAGAGTCGCTAGATTGCGGCTGTAGGCTACCTCGTGCTATTCCGGCTGCCGTCCGGGCACTCCCAGATGAGTCTTCTCCAGACCACAAGAGATCTTCAGAAAGCACTGCAAGTGTCCCCTGCCGAAAGCCTCGATTCGGACGTGGCGGCTACTCTCGCACCCAGGCTCAGGGAGGTCCTGAACGCCCACGGACACCAGTATTACGTGCTAGACGATCCAATCATTGCGGACGCGGAATACGACGTCCTGATCAGTTATCTCCGCGTCATCGAGACTCGGTTCCCGGGACTCGCAACGACAGACTCTCCGACGCTCCGCGTAGGTGCTGCGCCGATCGAGCGCTTCGAGAAATTCCGACATGCGGAGCCGCTGCTGTCGCTTGGAAATGCGTTTACGCTCGACGATGTTCGGCAGTGGTATGACAGATGTCAGAGGAGTCTTTCCGAAACATACGGCGACGTGCAGCCCGCCGTGACGGCAGAACTGAAGATCGACGGCCTTGCCCTTGCACTGACTTATGTTGATGGTCTTCTGACCGTTGGAGCAACGCGTGGGGATGGTGTGGTCGGCGAGGCCATTACTGAAAACGTGCGGACAATTCCGTCGGTACCTCTCCGAATACCGGTCTCGACTGATGAATCGCCACCGGCGCGGCTCGAGGTCAGGGGAGAGGCATATATCAGGAAGAGTGACTTCGAGCAGCTCAACGAGCGACTGGCGTCTGCCAATCAGAAGGTGTTTTCAAATCCACGTAATTCGGCGGCCGGAAGTTTGAGACAGCTCGACCCGGCCGCGGCGGCTTCCCGCCCACTCAGCTTTCTGGCCTACAGTGTGGGGCCGTCGTCGGAGCGCATTGCGGAGACCCAACACGAGCGACTCAAGTGGCTCCGAACGATGGGGTTTGCGGTGAGCGCCCATGCTGAGGTCTTCGATGATCTAGAGGGTGTTCTCGGGTACTGTACAGCGTGGACGGAACGGCGCGAAGAACTCAACCACGAAATTGATGGAGTCGTGCTCAAGATCGATCGCATCGATTACCAGGAGTCGTTGGGAAGCGTCTCGAATGCTCCACGTTGGGCTGTGGCATTCAAGTTCCCCGCCCGCGAGTCTACGACAACGTTGCTCGACATAATCGTCAACGTCGGTCGTACGGGAATGATCAAGCCGGAGGCGGTACTCGAGCCCGTCGAGATCGGCGGTGTGACCGTGTCGCAGGCCACTCTGCATAATGAGGACTACGTTGTAAGTCGGGACATCAGAATCGGCGATACGGTGCTTGTGAAACGCGCCGGAGACGTCATACCGCAGGTCGTCGGACCGGTGACCGGAGCGCGGGCGGGTCTTGAGACCTTATGGAAGATGCCCAGATCGTGTCCGGCCTGCTCCACCGAGCTCGTCCGTCTTCCCGACGAGGCTGACTACTACTGCGTATCGTCAGAGTGCCCCGCTCAGTTCATTCGCCTCCTGGAGCATTTCGCATCACGCGGAGCGATGGACATCGAAGGCATGGGCAGCAAGCTTGCCGCAACTCTGGCTCAGACAGGACTGGTGCAGCACCTGTCGGACATTTATAGATTGGAGGCTGCCCAACTTCTGATGCTGGATGGATTTGCCCGGAAGAAGGCGGAGCGACTCCTTGCCGGTATTCACGCATCGAAGCGAAACGGTCTCGCACGTCTCCTGTTTGCACTGGGCATCCGGCACGTAGGGAAGACGACGGCGGAGACTCTGGTCCCGCATTTCGCGACAATTGACGATCTCTCGCGGGCGACCATCGAAGACCTATGTGCGATTGATGGAATCGGCGACGTGATTGCTGAAAGCGTAGTCGACTGGTTTCGCGTCGATACTAATCAGACGCTCATCGGTGACCTCAAGGAGCTCGGAGTCAATACCGCCAGACTAGACGAAGAGAAAACCGCTTCGGCCGGAAGGTGGTCCGGTCTCACGTTTGTCCTTACGGGCACCTTGGATACCATGACCAGGGAAGAGGCCAAGACCCTGATAGTACGAGGCGGAGGGAAGGTCAGTGGAAGTGTCTCGCGGAACACCAACTACCTGGTTGCAGGACGAGAACCGGGGTCTAAGGTCGATCGTGCGATCAAATTGGACGTGCCGGTCCTGAAGGAGCCCGAATGGTTGCGGATGCTAAACGAACACGTAGCAGCAGCCGATCCTGAGGATCATTGACAGGGCTGACGCATTTCGATCATTCAGTTTCGCCGAATGCCCGGGTAGCTGAGTCCGTTCGATCACGATCATCGCCAAAATGGGACTATTAGATACATTTCGCTTCGGTAGAAAGAAGGCTCGCCCGGTCGGACAGCGCCTCGAAAAGGGATTTGACGCGACCCGATTTGAGCAACGCGATCTGATTCTCAAGATCGGCATCTTCTTCATTCTGGTGCTCCTTACAGTTGCCGCGTTTCCCAGAGACGATGTTTTCGAGTATTCGGTCAACGTCGGAGACACATGGAACAAGGAGACGTTGGTCGCCGATTTTGATTTCTCAATTCGCAAGGCCGCGGCCACTTACGAGGCAGAGCTGGAGCAGGTAAAGAGAGAGACGCCGCCGTTTTTTCAGAGTGACCCCGAAGCAAACGCTCGCATGACGGCCCACCGGGATACGGTGGTGGCGCAACTCAGCCGCATATTCCCGGCCTACGAGGGGTTCAAGTTCAATCAGTTGAGAGGCCGGACAGAACAAGCTCGTCTCGATTCAATACGCTATTACGTGCTCCGGCGTAACGCGAGGCTCAAGCTCACCCCTGATCAGTGGTCTATGCTGGCCGACTCATATGCAGAACGTGTTCCGGGGTTGTCAACGACGACACGAGTTACTCCTCAGGGACCACGCCTTGACGAAACGATAGTCCGCCTGGCCTGGGAATTGGGTGGACAACTTCTCACGTTCGGGGTTCTTGATATCCCGCTGGATAGCGTGTTCACTGACGTCATTCGCGTTCGGGACGATCGGTCTGAAACCGAACTGGAGAAGACGGAGGTGTACGGCCTGAATGAGGCCTACCTGGCGGCCAGAGAGGAGTTTGCCAGACGATTCCGGGATGACCCTCGTCGAGCAATGCTGGCGGAGGGTTTCTTTCGCGCAATCTTCCAGCCGTCACTCAGCTATTTGCGAGAACGCACCGCACGCGAATGGCAGGAAGAACAGAGAAAGATCTCGCCGACGGAGGGCCTCGTAGAGTCCGGAACAATCCTTGTCAGCAAGGGCGACATCGTTACATCCGACACCAAGCAGATCCTGACTTCGCTGGAGGAGGCGCGAGATCAGCGGTGGGGCAAACGAATTCGCTGGCGTGTCTTGCTCGGTCAGTTCCTCGTCACGTTCGTCATCTACCTCTTTTTCTTCCTCTATCTGTACTTGCTCCGACGAACGGTCTTCGATGACAATACGATGGTCGTATTGATGGCCGTTCTGTTTGCCGCAACTGTAGGTCTCTTCGCGTTCGCTCTCCGTGTCCCATATCTGCAGATGTACGTCGTTCCGGTGTCCATTGTGGCCGTATTGCTAACGGTGATGTTTGACTCGCGGGTGGGGCTGTTTGGCACCATTACGATCTCCATGATAGGTGCGGTACTGTTGCAGTACGATTTCGAATTCTTCTTCGCGACCGTATTTGCCGGGACGATGGGCGTCCACAGCGTCCGCGATATCAAGAATCGAGCTCAGTTCTTCTTGAGCGCGGGGGTGGTCTTTCTCTCGTACACCGTCGTGTTGGGAGCCACGTACCTTTTGCAGGCAACGGCCACTACGCATCTGCTGGCCGACCTTGTCCAGGTGGCCATTTCATCCTTCTTCCTCGTGATGGCATATCCGCTGTTGTGGGTGTTCGAAAGAAGTTTCGGACTATCGACGGATCTGACGTTCCTCGAACTGTCGGATACGAACCGGCCACTACTGAAGGACCTGAGTCTCAAGGCACCGGGGACATTTAATCACTCCTTGCAGGTGGCCAACCTCGCCGAAGCCGCCGCGGCCGCGGTGGGTGCGAATGCGCTGATGACGAGAGTCGGTGCGTTGTACCACGATATCGGTAAGATGCAGAAGCCGGAGTATTTCGTTGAGAACCAGCGTCCGGGCGAGAACCCGCATGATCAGCTGAAGCCACGAATGAGCGCTCTGATCATAGCAAGTCACGTGAAAGAAGGCATTGAAATGGCTCGAAATGCCGGATTACCACAGCAGGTAATAAGTTTTATCCCAACGCATCACGGCACTTCTTTAATCTCTTACTTTTACCAGCGAGCCATAGAGCGAAAGGCAGGCTCGGAGTCAGACGTTCAGGAGTCCGAATTCAGATATCCAGGCCCGAAGCCGGTCTCGAAAGAGACAGGAATTCTGATGCTTGCGGATTCCGTTGAGGCAGCTAGCCGTTCGCTGACGAGTCCGACTCACAAGCGATTGGAGTCACTGATTGAGTCTCTCTTCAAATCGAGGGTCGAGGACGGTCAGCTCGAGAACACCGACCTGACATTTCTTGACCTGAATGTCATCAAGGAAACGTTTCTGTCAATATTGCTCGGGATGTACCACATCCGCGTTAAGTACCCTGGGCAGGACCGCCTCGAGGAGCCTGCCGATGACGAGGAGGATTCGAAGACGCCTCCCAAGTTGAAAGACGCCTCCGATGCAGTCACATCAGAGCTAGACGAGGTGGAGGCCCCCAGCCTGGAAGAGAGCAAGCCCGATCTGTTCCGCCAAACCGCCGAAGGGTTGTCCCCAAGAAGACCTCCGTCGGGCGCGGACGACGCACCGGACGGCCAACAAACCGGGTAGTCAGCGGGTTGCTCACGGCCGGGTTACGGTAGTGCGTCTGCGGCGCTTTTCAGCGAATCTGCATCAGGGATCACTGCCACTTGAACGGATGTGATTTTGTGCTGCGTGATGCGGTTGATCCGCCTTGACGTGGCCGCGGTAAATCCGAGAAGATCAACTCCCTGGAAGAACTCTGAGAGATCCGTGTCTTCTGCGGCTACAGCGGTTGCAACGATCTGCCCGCCAAACCCGGAATCACGCTTTATTCGATCACTCAGATATCTAATGCTTTCGGCATCACGCGTCAAGAGACCAAGTGTCTCACTTGGAAGGAGCCTCGAAAAGCGATCGAGAGCTTCTGGACCGAGATGCGTTGAAATCCCGATGACGTCGGCGTGCGGCAGCCGGACGCGTACTCCCGCGACGTTCCGGAATTCCGCGAGCACGTAGTCTGCGTCCGATCTATCCGACAGTTCCGCGAGGCTTCGCCCATCGACGTTACGTTGAAGAAATCGAGAGAGTGCCTCGGCACAGGTTTCGGCAATCTCGGGTGATGAAGATACGAAAATGATTTCTCTGGAAGTCGAGCTGGTCTCCAGGAGTCCGAGTTGCTCGTCGACGAGGTACTCAATCTCCGCATCGGTCAGTCCGAGTCCGACGAGCTGCTGAAGCGATTCGGCCAGGATCTCCGCACCGCGCTCGATTCGATCGGAAGGACTTAGCGGCGCCGGGTTCTCAATTCGGTAGCCGCTACCGACCGTAGCACGCAACAACCCCTGCGCCTCCAACTGCTGGTAGGCCTTCCGGACGGTGTGAAACGAAATCCCGAGGGTATCTGCAAGAGCGCGCGTCGACGGAAGGTTCTTGCGCGGATCAAAATGACCCTTCGCGATCAGATAGCGCAGCTGTTTGACTAACTGTTCGAAAATCGGCGAAGAACTGCGTGGATCGATTGAGATCATGGGGAAATCTACAACGCGATCGTCACGCTGTCATCTGTGTCTCGGGCTGTTCTCGGGCAAGAGCCTCTATCGCGAGTGGCCGCCGGTATCCTCGTAGTACGCTTTTGCGGCCGTGAGGGACTTGAGGAGCTCGGCCATGTCGTCCCAGTGCTCGGTTTCCAGTGTATACGTTGCATGACCGACCGTAACCTGGGCGCCACGTGCAACGGCGCGCGCATCGAACACACGCTGAATATGCGGCTTCGATCGGCTGTGAACTGCCTCCATCACCGTCAATGCCGCTGCGCCGTTCCTGGTCACGACGAATTCAACGATAACGGACCGGATTCTGAACCAGGTCCAAATTCCCGCCAGCGCAAGGGCCAGCGGGAAGGACCAGAGTACGTAGGGGAGCGGGTCTTGCTGCTGCAACACCAGAACAAGACCAACCAGCATCGCCGGTACCATCGTGGCCGCGATCGGACGCACGAGGAAATGACCAAACGCCACCGGTGCCGCAACGTCTCCAGGATGAAGATCGCTGCGGAATCGCAAGTGACTTTCAGGTAGGTTGGTCAAGTGGTCGTGAGCAGGAAATCCCGTCAAATGGCGAAGGCCCTCGGAACAGGCAGTTCCGTCACCTTGCGCAATCCGGGGTTCGCACTCATCGCCATTGGAATGGCGTTGATGACAGCTGCGACGGTAGCCGAGTCACCGAATATCCCGCCGTCAACCAGAACGTTCATCGACGGCGAGCCGTGCACAATGACGCGGTCAGATGAGTTCTTCTCCGATACGGCCATCTTGAGGTCAAGATGGATTACCGGGACGTTTTCAACATAGGCGGTCACCTCCTGATGAATCCCTGCAACGCGACCAGCCTCGACTTGCACGATTCCGGTGTCAATCGCGCTGTCGGCGAAGACAGGGTCCAGCGTTTCGGTGACACGATCGGGGTGCCAATCGAGGGCGTCGGCGACGAGCAGCATGGACTCGCGCAGTCCGATATGACCGAACCTTCCCGTTGCCTTCTTCTCATTGAACTCACCTTCGGTGAGTCCGGCTCCAATCTTCCTCTGTAACGGACCTCTGCGCTTTCCTGCATTCACTACCCTGGCGACCTCGACCCGTTCGACGTCGAGGCAGACTCCTGTTGCGGCGACGGCGAGGACATCCATGGCGTAGCCGGGGTTTACTCCGGTTCCGATGATCACTCGATTGTGCTTCTTGCATGCGGCATCGAGTCGACTACAGATTTCAGGAGCGCGATCAAACGGATACGAGAGTTCCTCAGTGGACGAAACGACGTGAGCGCCGGCCTCTATGCAGGCGATCAGCTGGTCTTCGATCAAGTCCATGAAAGACTGCGTCGTATGCATAACGACGTCAGGTTTGGTCTCCGCGAGTACCGCGTGGATGTCGTCAGAGACAACGATGCCAACGTCGCTGACGCCAAGCAATTCACCCAGATCCCGGCCCGCCTTCTTCGGATCCACATCGACGGCGCCGACCAGTTCAAGTTTACCGGTTGACTGTTTCTTGAGAGCGGCGCGGGCGACCTCGAGTCCGATGGGGCCGACGCCATATTGGATGACGCGAATAGGTTTCTTCATGAAGGTGCTTCTCTATTGCTCTGTCAGAACTGGATGTCTGACGCTTTATGGTTGCTGATGAAACGGATAACCGAAGTGGCGCGGGGCTTCGAACGTCTCCTTGATAGATCGCGCCGAAGTCCACCTGATTAGATTCAGGTAGGAGCCCGCCTTGTCGTTCGTTCCGGATGCGCGCGCACCACCAAAGGGCTGCTGGCCGACGACTGCGCCCGTCGGCTTGTCGTTGATGTAGAAATTGCCCGCCGCATCGACGAGGCGTGTCGTCATGTCGGCGGCAATACTGCGATCATTCGAGAAAATGGCTCCCGTCAGTGCGTACGGAGATGTCTCATCCACGAGCGTCATCGTCTCGTCGAACTGACTGTCTTCATAGACAAAGACGGTGACAACGGGACCGAAGATCTCCTCGCACATCGTTCGATATTTCGGATCAGTCGTAACGAGCACCGTGGGTTCTATGAAGTAGCCCTCGGCATCGGAGAACGACCCTCCAAAAAGCACCTCGACATCCGGAGACTGCTTGGCCTCTACGATGTACTCGGTGATGCTCTGATATGCGGCCTTGTCGATCACTGCATTGACGAAGTTCGAAAAGTCCTCGACGTCGCCCATCTTGATCTCTCCGAGCTGGTCAAGGAGGGAGGACCGAATTGCCGGCCACAGGGACCTGGGTACGTACACGCGAGAGGGTGCAGAACACTTCTGGCCCTGGTACTCAAAGCCGCCGCGCACTATTGCGGTCGCCACCTGATCGGCATCTGCAGAGGCGTGCACCATGATGAAGTCCTTGCCTCCGGTTTCGCCAACGATTCTCGGGTAGGATCGGTAGTTGGCAATGTTCGTACCGATGGTCTTCCACATGAACTGGAATGTGGACGTAGACCCGGTGAAGTGCAATCCGCTGAAATGCGGGGACGCGAACACGGGATTGCCGACATTGGCGCCTCTGCCGGGCACCATATTGATTACGCCCGGTGGAAGCCCCGCGGCCTCGAGTAGTTTGTAGGTGAAGTACGCGGAGTAGAGTGCAGACGACGCGGGCTTCCAGACGACGATGTTGCCCATGAGCGCCGGCGCCGAAGGCAGGTTACCGGCGATGGAGGAAAAGTTGAACGGTGTGACTGCGAAGACAAATCCCTCGAGCGCGCGATACTGAAGCCGGTTCCAGACGCCGGGCGACGAGATCGGTTGATCTTCGTAAATCTGCTGCATGAAGTGTGCGTTGAACCGAAAGAAATCGATCAACTCACAGGCCGCGTCAATCTCCGCCTGATAGCAGTTCTTGCTTTGCCCCAACATGGTAGCGGCATTCATTTTGTCGCGCCAGGAACCCGCCAGAAGATCTGCGGCCCGAAGAAAAATTGCGGCTCGTTCGGTCCATGGTGTGGCGGCCCACTCCGCGCGAGCCTTAAGCGCCGCATCAATGGCCTGCTCCACCTCGGGCGATCCGGCCATATGGGCTGTGCCCAGGGTGAGATCATGCCGATGGGGTGCAGTGACCGTCTTGACGTCCTTGGTGAACACCTCTTTGCCGCCAATAATCACCGGGATCTCGAGCTGATCTGCCTGTATCGACTTCAGCTGCGACTTGAGCGAATCGCGCTCCGCAGAACCCGGCGCGAACGACAGCACCGGCTCGTTGACTGGATGCGGGACGACAGGAATAGAATTGTTCATCGTGTTGGCGAGTTTTTGTAGCGCTACGGCATGAAGTCGAACAGGAAGCAGCCACCTTGAAGGTGTGTTGGGCGGACAACTGAAACCTGCACGACGCGCGGCCGGCGCAGCAGCGCCCCGGGTCGTGCCGAGAGTCCTAACAGTCCTACCAACCTCTGATCGTTCAACTTACCCCCGCGATTCGTTGATGGAAACGACGGGGCGGTGAAAGATCCTTCAATTCGAACGCCTGGCGCTATTCTCGCCCAAGTCGCACTCCCGAATCCACATGCACGAGCCAGGCCTGAAGCCACGAATAAAACCACCGGGTGGGCCTTATTGGTACCGATTTGCGGCCGATAGAAAGAGAGGGCCTCGTACGGGCAGTGCCTCATAGTCGCTGGTTCGACCGGCGCGAGCCAAAAGGTGCCCCGGACCGCCTTGAAATCATCAGAATCCACACTGGACCACCGTAAGATCTATCGCCATGAGTCTAGAGAATCCAGAACCGAACGCAAATCAGACCCTCCCCGAGGAAGTCAAGGACAACAGTAGCGCGAAGTTGGCCGGCGCCAAGGAAGCGCTGAAGCAAAAACTGTTGCGAGCCGTCATGCAGCAGGCTATGGCGGAGATCGGCGAGCCCGATTCGATCGCCGAAAAAGCCATGAAGGTGTTCGGATCACAGGTCCGACACGTTCCAGCGGCCTCCGGGCGACTCCGCGAACTGCTGGTCACGGAGATTACACGATCCGCGATCGACTCGATATCAAATAGTGATGAGACGGCCAACGAAATCGCGGAGACGATTTCTGTCGAGCATGCGAGTGTTCGATCAGTGATCGACGCGCTGCGCGACCGGTTGACAAAATCGGTTGAGGATGCCGCACTCGATTCGATTGCTGACGCTCACGGAACAGCCGAGGAAATCTCCCGGCACGTTTCTCTGGACAAGGCGGAAATCCAGTCCGTGCTCGAGGCGCTCAGGGACCGCCTGACGACGTCGATTCGCGAAGAAGGACTGAGGTCCTTTGACGACGCAGAGGAGGCAGCCCGATCCGTCCACGGAACGATTCCGGCCGACCACGAATGGCTGACAGCGGTCCGTCAACGTGTGTACGAACAGCTCGTCAGCGAATCCAGTCAGACGGCGCTGGCACGACTAGAAGACACCCACGAGATTGCATCGCAAATCCGCTCCAATCTAGGAGATTCTCCGGAACCAGTTGACAGGATCGGTGGCGAAGTACAATCGATCCTGACCGAGCAAGCCAATCAGCGCTCGTTGCACTCACTGTCCAATACGCAGGAAGTGGCGTCGCATATCGTGTCTGGTCTCGGCGACGACCCGGATGTGGTCTCCGGCGCGGTGGAAGAGGTGAA
>JABDKH010000020.1 GCA_013002345.1 Rhodothermales bacterium | reverse complement strand
CCTCCGGCTACGGCGGCGCCGTAACGAACGCGAACGCAACCGGAACCTTCCTCGGCGACCTTGGCGCGGGTACGGACACTTTGCTTCTCAAAACCAGAATCAACTCTCTGAACCTTGGGCGAAAGGTCACCTTCGTTGTGTTCTTCGGCATACTGGATGCGGATCGCAGAGCCAGCGGGGATAACGACCCGGACGGACTCTCGAGTTTGGGCTTCTTGCCCTCCGGTGAGAAGGTGCTGAGCGAGAGGGTCACGGCACTCGGCAACGAGTCGGCTGAGACACCCGGCACGTTCCGGCTGCTCGGCAACTACCCGAATCCCTTCAATCCGTCCACGGCCATTCGGTACGAGCTAGCTACGAATGCGTACATCACGCTCAAGGTCCACGACGCGCTCGGTCGGGAGGTGGCCCGCCTGGTCGATGGGCCCATGCCACCCGGGTCACATACAGCATCCTGGACCACAGGCGACATCGTGCCCAGTGGGGTCTACTTCGTCCGGCTGTCCACTGGCGAACAGACTCAGACCAGACCGGTCGTACTTTTGCGGTGATGCACCGCAGCCCCGGGCGCGTCGCGATTGAGGCCATCGCCATATGAAGAGGCGCGCCCGGCGGCATCCCTCGCAAATCCCTGCGGCCTGCCGTCCTTGTGGTATGGCGACACATTCCTGATCTGGCGCCCGCCGTTGGGCGCCAGCTTCCTTTCGTCCTTCGAGTGCCGTTCCTGCTAGCGCACATGGTACGTCAGCCGCGCCGTCACCAGCCTGCCAACCATGGGCACACCGATATATTCCCGGTGTCGGTTGTCGAGGGCGTTCTGTGCCGTCACGTCGACGCGCAGACCGGGCACGTACCGGGAGAGATCGTATCCCGCTCCCATGTCAAGGATAGCGTACCTGTCAACGGTACCTGTGTATTCGTCGTCCAGGACATCAAAGCTGCGCACGTAGCGGAAGCTGAGGTTTGCGTTGAAGGACTCCGGCTTTCCGTACGCAAGCCCCATCTTCAGCTTGTTCTGCGGAGCGTTCATGGCGACGGCAGCTCCACTGCCGGGCTCGTTTAGCGCGTCGTCGTCGAAGTAGTTCTCGCTGATCCACGACGTATTCAAAAAACCCGACAGCCGATCAGTGAGCGACGCTTCGAGCCACAGGTCGACGCCGAAGTAGTCGAGCTTGCCGAAGTTGCCGTTGATGAGCAGAAGCTCGGGTCGCGTATCCGCGTCGAAGTTCTCTTCCGGCTCAATCAGGCCGACTGGCCCTTCCGAGATCTCAGCTCCCGCCGCGCCGTACATCTCCTCGAGCGCCGCGACGCTCAGGTCGAAAGCCGTCAGGTCCTCATCCGCGAAGGCCTGGCGCACCGCGTTGCGCATGTCCTGTGCGAGGCCGGGCACGAGCACCATCGGTGTGATGACCTGAAAACCGTGGAATCGGTTCTTCCTCGTATAGTATCCGTCGACACCCAGATGCACGCGGTTCCACAGCAGGCCCTGGTATCCGATCTCGAAGGTATTCGTAATCGTGGGCTTGATACGGCCCCGGTCGGTCGGGCTATCGACGACCTGGTCGTTAAGCAAGAGTATTCCCGCTGAGAAGCCATCGATCGACCCGGTTCGACTCATAAGCAGCTCGACCAGTTCGGGCGGCGCCGAGTTGAGAGGCCCGTCGGGGCCGGTCAGTCCCGCCGTCGCCGCTGCGTATGCCCTGGCAAGATCGATACCGACGCCAGGGTCCTGTCCGGAAAAGCCGGGAATGCCGATGAATGAAGATGTGACCGGCGAATCGGAGAACGTGTATGGCGTTGCCGCCCCGCGAAGTCGCACGACGAATGGCCCGGGGTCGTCGGTAATAAAGTCCATGAAATACGCGAGCCCGCGCTGCAGCCCCAGCGCCCGGTTGTACGAGACACGAACACGATGCGCGGGCGCGACCTTGAAAACGATCGCGCTTCTGGGCGAGAAGCCCAGCTGCCTGGTCGCCGTGAAGTAGTCCGCGCGACCGGAGAGTGTCACGTCCACGGCGGGGGCCAGACGTGTCTCCGATTGCAGGTAGGCCCCGACGAAGGCGAAGTCGTCATCCTCCTCGTTTCTTCCCGTCAGGCTCCCGCCGGTCCGCGGGACCGCACGCTGGACGTCGAGTCCCCCTACGAAGTCCTGACGACCGTCCAGCAGATCGAGCCCGTACTGAATCTGCCAGCCCGCTTCTGCCGACTCATTGGCAGCCGGTAGACCCGTCCTGTAGTTGAAGCTGTCACCGCCCGGGACGATTGCTGAATAGAACATCTGCGTAAAGAACCGACCGGACCGTAGTCTCAGTTGTGCACTCGCCGTCCTCGACGGAGACCACTGCCACTCTCCGCTGGCATTGAAACTGTTCTTGACGCCCGAGAAGTAGGTGTTGCCCGTCAACTCGGCCCTCTTTCCGAACCGATACCTGGCCTCTCCTCCGACATACCACGCGTACGTACCGTAGATGCGCCTGCCGAGTGGTTTGGCGTTGCCATCGGAGTCGATTCGGTTCTCGGCTATTGCACCCAGGATTTCCGCGTCGTGGGAGTTGTCGGGGTCGAACTTCCAGTCCTCGCCCCGGAAGTAGCTTCCGACGACTTTGTATCCAAGTCTGTCGTTGACTGCTCCGGCATGTCGGATTCCTCCCCGCAACGTCTCCTGCTCTCCGCCCTCCAGCAGCAGGCTTGTACCTTGGTAGGCAAACGGATCCTTCGTGATGAAGTGCACGACTCCCTGGTCGACTCCGGCACCATACAGCGCGGAGGAAGGTCCCCGGACGATCTCGATGCGCGCCAGGTCCAATGCTTGCATTGGCATCATGACATAGAAGGCGTCGCTGAATCCCGGTCCGTGCATGTCCCGAAAATCAAGGAGTGGATGGACCCTGGATATATAGTTGTCATTGAAGCCGCGAAAGGAAAGGTAGTACTGGTTGATCCCCTGCTGCTGGAGGTCCACGCCGGGGACGTTTCTGAGCGAGGAGGCAATACTCGGCACGGCATCCCTCTCGAGGTCCCTGCTGGAGACCAGCGATACCGACGACGGAGCATCGAGGGTCTTGTCCGGACGTCTGGAAGCAGTAATGACGATGGGGTCGAGCAGGAGGCCTGTGCTCTCGAGCTGGATGTCGACCGTCACGGCCGATCCGGATTCGATAACCACAGCTTCGCGGCCGTCCGCAAATCCGACGAACTGCGCGACAAGACCGTAGGTGCCCGGAGGGAGTTGACGGAACTCGAACCGTCCTTCGAGGTCCGCGACATCGCGGGCGAAGGGGGTTTCTGAACCGTCGCGGACGAGCGCTAATTCCGCTCCGACGAGTGCCTCACCATCCACCGTCGTCACGGTACCCGACAGGCGAGAGGACTGTCCAGAAGACGGCATCACCGCGACCAGAGTCGCGATCGTGAGGATGACTAGAATGTTCTGCAAATTGTGCAACATCGTGTCACGCCTCCTCCGATTCTGATCGCAGGCGGACATGCTCGGACGGCGGTTCTCCAAACGCTTGCCGGAACGCTTTCGAGAAGTGCGCCGGAGACCGGAAACCGACGGCGTAGCTGATTTCCGAAACCGTTCCCGCCCGGGCTCTCAGTAGCTGAGATGCCCTTTCCAGGCGGAATCGGCGAACCAGCGCTGCTGGCGACTGCCCCGTGACGGCCTCCACGCGGCGTTCAAGCTGGCGCCGCGAAAGACCAACGTCGTCGGCCAGCCAGTCGATGGTCAGATTTGCATCTCCGAGGTGCGTATTGATCGCATCGAGGAGGCGGTCCAGGAAAACTTCCTCCTCGGGTGTAATCTCGATGTCGGCAGGCCGCACGAAGATCTCCCGGCTGAATGCCTCGTGCAATTCTCGTCGCGTGCTGATCAGATTCGACACGCGTGTGGTGAGCTCAGCCACGCTGAATGGCTTCTCGAGGTAATCGTCGGCGCCGCTCTGCAGTCCCTCGATGGTATCTCGCTCGGAAGCCTTGGCCGTAAGCATCACGATCGGGATGTGGCGAAGCTTCTCGTTCGCCTTGATCAGACGACACATCTCGTAGCCGTCCATGTTCGGCATCATCACGTCCGAAAGAATCAGATCGGGTTCATGCTCCTGCGCCGCCTCAAGGCCGAGCGAGCCATCTTCCGCTTCGATGACGTAATTGTCCCGCCCGAGATGAGTTCGAAGGTAGTCCCGAACATCGGCGTTGTCCTCGACGACGAGGATCGTCGGGCGGTCCAACGTCTCTTCGTCCGGCTTCGACGGCAACCTGTCTCGCGGGGCGGCGACATCTTCCAGAAGCACGGTCTCCGCCGCGGCACGTTCAGACACCTGTGCGTCATCCGGGGTGTCGACCGGGAGCGTCACCTCGAAGCGGCTGCCCTCACCGACGACGCTATCGACTGTCAGGGTGCCGTCATGCAGCTCCGTGAGGTCCCGCGCAAGCGTCAGCCCGATCCCTGAGCCCTCGTGTTGCCTTCGACTGGACGTGTCACCCTGCTGAAATCGCTCGAAGATGCGGTGGACTTGCTCTTCCGGGATGCCGGGCCCGGTATCCACGACCGAAATCACAACTGACGGCAACTCAGACGAACCGGCCAATCGCGCCCCCACCGACACCTGGCTCTCCTCGGATGAGAACTTCAGCGCATTGGAGATCAGGTTGACGAAGATCTTCTCGATCGCATCCGGATCGAACAGCGCCGGGAGGTGCTCAACTTCTGATTCGAACGTAAGCGATATCTGTCTTCGCTCCGCCATGGGGACGAGGCCTCGAACGAGCTCTCTGACGAATCCGATCAACTCGCCGGGCTCACGATGGAGCTTCATCTGTCCGGATTCCAGCCTGGATAAATCCAGCAACTGATTGACGAGCCGGAGCAAGCGCCGGGCATTCCGCCGCATGAGTCGGTGTTGCCCGTCCAATTCTTCGCTCACCGG
>JABDKH010000019.1 GCA_013002345.1 Rhodothermales bacterium | reverse complement strand
CTTTCGGCGCGTACAGCTTCGGTTGGCGGCGCGCAGTTGTGCCCCTTCCGACGCAGCAAGATGTCCGCGTTCGTTTCGACGTCGGCACGGACTCGGAGAATATCGAGCAGTCGATCGCGTATGCCGGGTGGTATGTCGACGACATCTCCATTTCCACCGACAGGCCGGTCGATAACACACCCCCGGCGGTAGTTTTTTCTCCGCCGGACGTGCATGTGCAGCCCGTCGGGCAACCATTGCCCGGGTTCGTGCTGAACGTAACCGACGATACAGGTGTCGCATCGGTGTTTGTCGACTATTCCATCGGGGGGGAAGCCGGCGTGACCGGTGCTTTCCCGCTGGCGATGTCGTTCACGGACCTGACGCGCTTTGCCGGCTCAATTCCTTCGGAGCCTTCCCTTGGTGCGGGTGACCGGTTCGAATACACCTTCCGGGTCACGGACTTTGACGGAAACGAGACGACGTATCGGGATTCGCAGGGTCAACCTCTCGTAATTGAGTACCGCACGGTCCGTACGGTCAACGTGCTGGTCGACGTGACACCTACCGGGCAGTGGGTCCAGGAGGGAAGTCAGTGGATCACGAGATCGGTCGAGGAACAGGCGGCCGTTTCCAGTCTCGTGCTTCCGCCCTCAACGCTTCCCGTGAACGTCTCCGATATCTGGCTTGCACTCCAGCACAACTATGTGCTGGGGGACGGTCTGGGCGGCAATCTCAGCTTCAGTGCAGACGACGGCAAGACGTGGTCGCTACTTTCACCCGCGGACAGCTATCCGTCGCGTTATGCTTCGGCAAATCACCCAATGAACGGTCAGGATGTGTTCTCCGGGAACTCCGGTGGCTCTGTAACGACGTTGTTTGATCTTTCCGCGTACGGCGGCAAGGAGATCAGGCTGCGATTCGATTACGGAGCAGACAGGGCGTGGGACTCTACGGAACGTTGGAGCATAGATTCCGCCGCGATCCAGGCGTCTTCTGTGGACGCCGAGATTGACGTCCCGGTCGAGCTCACACTGAACGCCAATTTCCCGGATCCCTTTGCGACCACTACAACGGTCAATTACACCGTGCCGAGCCAATCGGTCGTCCGAATTGACGCATATAATGTGCTGGGGCAGCTGGTGGCGCTGCTGACGAATCGTGTTCACCTCTCGGGGACGTACACCCTTACTTTCGATGGATCAACACTGCCCAGTGGTGTGTACTTCCTCACGATGGACGTCGAGGGCACGAGAAAGGTCGAGCGAATGATCATCGCGCACTAGGTCCGGCCGGGCCGGTTGCACGGGATTCGCGAGTGGTGAAGATTCCGGGAACGCAAAACCCGCGTCTCACGGCGGCCGTTGGAGTCGCCGGTCTCAAACTTCAGAATCAGGTGAAAAATGGATTATCAGGAAGGTGCATACAAGGTCAAAGACCTTTCGCTGGCCGATGCAGGCAGGCGCAAGATCGAATGGGCGGAAAGCAGAATGCCCGTTCTACTTCGTCTCCGCGACGAGTTTCGCGACGAGAAACCGTTTGAGGGATACAAGATCGCAGGATGTCTTCATGTGACCAAAGAGACCGCTGTTCTGATAGAGACATTCAGGGAATGCGGGGCGGAAGTGTCGTGGAGTGGTTGTAACCCCCTCAGCACGAACGATGAAGTGGCCGCTGCATTGGCGAAGAACGGCATCGAGATCTATGCGTGGTATGGCCAGTCTGTGGAAGAGTTTTATTGGAGCATCGAGCGCACCATCGACAAGCCTCCACACCTGACGCTCGACGACGGGGCCGATCTGATCTTCACGGTTCACAAGAACCACCCGGAGATGGCCGAGCACATTGTCGGCGGAAGCGAGGAGACGACCACGGGCGTGCACCGGCTCCGGGCGATGGCCGATGATGGCAAGCTTCTGTATCCCGTGTTCGCGGTGAATGACGCCGAGACGAAGTGGGATTTCGACAACGTGTACGGCACGGGTCAGAGTACGATAGATGGCATTCTGCGTGCTACGTCCGTCCTGATCGCAGGGAAAAACTTCGTCGTCGCCGGCTACGGTCATTGTGGCCGCGGTGTTGCCATGCGGGCGAAGGGAATGGGCGCTAACGTGATCGTCACTGAAGTGAAAGCAACCGCCGCCCTCAAGGCAACGCTTGAAGGCTTCCGCGTCATGGCGATGGACGAGGCCGCCGAAGTCGGCGACGTCTTCGTGACGGCAACCGGAATGAAGGACGTGATTCGTGGGGATCACTTCGTACGTATGCGCGACGGCGCCATCGTTTCAAACACCGGCCACTACGACGTCGAGCTCAACCTGCAGGAACTCGCCGAGCTGTCGTCCGACACTCGCATTGTGCGCGACGACTGTCGAGAATACACGCTCGAGAATGGCAAGCGAATCTTCGTGCTCGCAGACGGTCGCCTCGTCAACCTGGCTGCGGCTGAAGGTCATCCGTCCGAAGTGATGGACATGAGCTTCGCCAATCAGTTCATGGCCCACCTCAACCTCGTGCGCATGCACAAGGGTGGTGAGCCTCTGGAGCCGCGAATTATCGAAATGCCGCCTGAATTGGATCAGGAAATCGCGGGCATCAAGCTGGAGACCATGGGGCTATCGATTGATACGCTCACCAGCGAGCAGGAAGCGTACGCTACCGACTACTCGGCCGGCACCTGATTCTCAAGGCGTTCCGTCAGAAAAGAAGCCGCACCTCGACAAAACGGGGTGCGGCTTTTCTTATCGCCGGGTCCGTACGACACCCGGCGCGACTGATAACCTGAAATGGTGGCGGCTCAACTGTCGCCGGTTTCGTACGTGAGGATGTCCTGCTCGGTCTTTTCCTTGCTCTTCCACTCTTCTGCATCAGGTAGCGCGTCTTTCTTCTCGGTCACGTTGTGACCCAGATCCTTCCATTGTTCGGCCAGGTAGGTGTTCCATTCGGCGTAGTGCTGCCATTCCTCGGGAAGTTCGTCGTCGGCGAAGATGGCCTCCACCGGACACACCGGGACGCAGGCGTTGCAGTCGATGCACTCGTCCGGGTGGATCACGAGAAAATTCGGCCCCTCGTAGAAACAGTCTACCGGGCACACCTCCACGCAATCCGTGTGCTTGCAATTAATACACGGTTCGGCAACAACGTACGGCATGTGGATTCACTGATGGCTGATTGTTGAACAGGTTGACAGATGTCGCCGGAAAACTATGAAAGGTGTTCAAGCGACACAACCCGAAGAGTTCAGGTGAACCCGACTTCCCGACGTAGGTAAATCCCTCAAAGATCCGGGAAGAGGCCCGCGTCTTTGACGGGCACTGTGAGCCCGAGATGTTTGTAAGCCTGCGGGGTCGCGACCCGACCACGCGGAGTGCGCTCAAGGAAACCCTCCTGTATCAAGTACGGCTCGTACACCTCTTCGAGGGTTCCAGCTTCCTCGCCGACGGCCACAGCGATGGTATTGAGCCCGGTAGGGCCTCCTCGATACTTGTCAATAAGCGCCCTCAGAATGCGCGCATCCATTTCGTCCAGCCCCCTCCGATCAACATTCAAGGCATTCAAGGACCGATCTGCGACCGACAGATCGATTGTTCCGTCGCCCTCAACCTCCGCGAAATCGCGCGTACGCCTGAGAAGGCGGTTAGCGACACGCGGTGTCCCACGGCTGCGACGGGCGATCTCTTTGGCACCCTCTTCCGAAATCTGAACGCCGAGAATCCCGGCGGACCGTAACACAATCAGTGTCAGCAGATCGGCCGTGTAATAGTCGTACCGGAAGTCGATGCCGAACCTGGCCCGGAGGGGCGCGGTCAGCAGGCCCTTGCGGGTTGTCGCCCCGACAAGCGTAAACGGCGGCAGACTGATCTTGATGCTCCGGGCGTTGGGGCCTGAGTCGATGACGATATCGATCTGATAGTCCTCCATCGCCGCGTAGAGGTACTCCTCAACGACGGGACTGAGGCGGTGGATTTCGTCGATGAAGAGGACATCGCCCTCGCTCAGATTTGTCAGAATACCTGCGATGCTCGCCGGTTTATCCAGGACAGGACCACTTGTCGACTTGATACCGGCGCCCATCTCCGAGGCGATGATATACGCGAGCGTTGTTTTGCCAAGGCCCGGAGGGCCCGAAAGGAGGACGTGATCCAGAGACTCGCCCCGTCGACGCGCCGCCGTGATGAACACCGTCAGGTTACGTTTAATCTGTTCCTGCCCGACGAACTCATCCAGACTTGACGGCCTTAGCGACCGGTCGAAGTCTTCATCCGCTGCCACCGCGGACGATATCAGATTGCCTGGCCGATCATTCTCGCTGATCATGTAAGGGCGTTTGGTCCTGGCCGACGAATACCGGAGTGGGAGTGAAGCGGAAAGATAAGGAAAAGGGCGCGCGTTCCTTCAGGAGACCGCGACTTAACCGGAGCGAGCCGGGCGACGATAAAGCGCATAGGTGCAGCTGATGTTGTCAATCCACTGCTGCCGCGAATCGCCGTGCTCAACCAGATCCCGGACGACGCGTCGACGTCAAGAAAAACGCCTTGTTGACAAACCAGATGGACTGTTCTACGTTTAAGGCATTATGTTTGTGGTAGACGATATCCTGGTGTCGGACGAAGTTGCTACGCACTCGTTCTTTTGCAACCTTGGAGGTTGTCTGGGGGCTTGCTGTGTAAAGGGCGATTCAGGGGCGCCGCTGGAGGAATCGGAGCTCAAGCTGCTTGAGGCCGTCATTCCGGTCACCCGCAAATATCTGAGCCCGGAAGCACTGCACATCATAGACACCGAAGGGTGCTGGGAGGAGCGCGGAAGCGGGAAGTACTCCACCCGCTGTCTCGAAGGCGAAGAGTGCGTGTTCGTCACATATGAGGGCGCTGTTGCGAAGTGCTCCATCCAGAAAGCCTTCGACAAGGGGCGCACCGATTTCCCGAAGCCCATCTCATGCCATCTTTTCCCGATACGTATCGAAGACTACGGCACGCACGAAGTCATGAACTATGAGTGGGCGGCAATTTGTGAGCCGGGCCGATTGGCCGGCCATCATTCCGGCACGTATCTGACAGAATTCCTCCGCGAACCCCTCGTCAGGAAATATGGTGAGGAATGGTTCGACGCTCTCACCGATGCCTGTGATGAACGACGAAGCGTATTAAGTACCACCCAAAGAATCCCATAGTCGATGCTTAATCTTCAGCAAAGACAGAGTCTGCAGCAAAAGCTTTCCCCGCAGCAGATTCAGTATATCAAGCTGCTCCAGCTTCCGACGCTGGCGCTCGAGCAACGAATAAAGGCCGAGCTCGAGATCAATCCGCTTCTGGAGGAAGGAGAGGAAGAGGAAGAACTCGAAGCCAACGAGGAGCAGCAGGAGACCGAACCCGACGAGCCGACAAACGAAGCCGAGCAGGCCGCCGCAGAAGCGGAGGCCGAAGCTGAAGCGGCCGAGGACGATTTTGACTGGGAAGACTATCTCAACAGCAGCGAGGACCTCTACGGCTACAAGGCTCAGGTCGATGCTTCGGATGAGGAAGACGATCGCGAAATGCCCATGCCGGCGAAAACGACCACGACCGAGCACGTCAAGAATCAACTCCCGTATCTGGATCTTGACGAGAGCGACGAGTTGATTGCCGAGCAGATCATCGGCTCCATCGATGAGGACGGCTATCTGCGTAGATCTGCAGATTCGATCATCGACGATCTCGTATTCAACTACGGCGTGATGGCAGAGGAAGCCGATGTAGAGAGAGTGCTGAAGCTCGTGCAAACACTTGATCCGGTCGGCATCGCATCGCGAAATCTGCAGGAATGCCTGTTGGTTCAGCTACACGCCATGCCGCCGGAGGCGCTGGGCCGGAACGCAGCGATCCAGATGCTCGAGAAGTCCTACAAGGACTTCACGATGAAGCACTTTGAGTCCATCAAAAAGAAGCTGCGCCTGACTGATACCCAGTTGAAAGAGGCGTTTGACATTATTCAGAGATTGAATCCAAAGCCGGGAGAAGGCGAGTTCACGGCCGCGCAGAATTACATCACGCCCGACTTCACCGTTCGATACATGGAGGACGAGTTTCTGATTTCGTTGAACAGTGGGAACGCTCCTGAACTTCGAATCTCGAAGGGCTACCAGCAAATGCTGGAGAAGCTGAACTCCGAAAAGAAGCGCGGCGTCAAGAACAGCGACATCGATAGTGAAACAAAGAACTTTCTCAAGAGCAAGCTGGAGTCTGCACGCTGGTTCATCAACTCCATTAACCAGCGTCGTGCGACGATGATCAAGGTGATGCAGACGATCGTCGAGTTGCAGCAGAATTTCTTCAAGTTCGGGGAGGGTAACCTCAAGCCGATGATCCTAAAGGATATTGCCGAGCTGATAGAAATGGATATCTCGACGGTGAGTAGAGTCGTGAACGGCAAGTACGTTCAATCGGAGTTCGGCGTGTTCGAGTTGAAGTACTTCTTCTCGGAAGGATTGAGCACAGACAGCGGAGAGGATGTTTCGAACAAGGAAGTGAAGGCGATCATTGAGGGGATCATCTCAGAGGAGGACAAGCAGAAGCCGCTGTCGGACCAGAAGATTGCAGACCTCCTCGAAGAGAAGGGCTTTAACATTGCTCGCCGAACGGTAACCAAGTATCGTGAGCAGCTCGGCGTTCCGGTGGCACGCCTGCGAAAGGAAATCGTCCTAACGTAAACCTATCTACATGACGGATCTCGAGAAGCACTTCGAGCCGTTCCGGCTCAACACCATCGGTCACGGAAGTCATTTCGTGACGCCATTCGGCCGTCAGCCACTCGTCTATGCGGACTGGATCGCGTCGGGTCGACTATACCGGCCCATAGAAGAACAGATGGTCGACGTGTTCGGGCCGTTCGTCGGCAATACGCATTCGGAGGCGAGTGTCACCGGACGCGGAATGACGCGGGCGTACCACGAGGCGCGAACGATTATCAAGCGGCACGTGAATGCGTCCCACGACGACGTCATCGTCGCCGCCGGCTCCGGCATGACACGGGTCGTGAACAAGCTGCAACGGATCCTCGGGCTGCGTGTGCCGGAGCGGTTGCGCGACCAGGTCAAGCTAACCACGGAAGATCGTCCGGTTGTGTTTCTCACTCACATGGAGCATCACTCGAATCACACGTCGTGGCTGGAGACGATTGCTGACGTAGAGGTCATTCCCCCCGGTCGGGAGGGCCTGGTTGATCCGCAGAATCTTACGGTGCTCCTTCGAAAGTACGAGGACCGTCGTGTCAAGATCGGGGCGTTCACGGCGTGCTCAAACGTCACAGGCATCGGGACTCCGTATCACCGGCTTGCCGAGATCATGCACGAGCAAGGCGGTATCTGTTTTGTCGATTTTGCGGCGTCGGCACCGTATGCGAACATCGACATGCACCCCGACAATGCAGCTCAGAAACTCGACGCCATCTACTTCTCACCGCACAAGTTTCTGGGCGGACCGGGCTCGGCCGGTGTGCTGGTGTTTGACGGTCGCCTGTATCACAACTCCGTGCCGGATGTCCCGGGAGGAGGTACCGTCGACTGGACAAATCCGTGGGGCGAACACCGATTCGTCAAGGATATCGAAGCTCGTGAAGATGGCGGCACGCCTGCATTTCTGCAGACCATCAGAGCGGCACTGGCCGTCCGCCTGAAAGAGCAAATGGATGTCAAAGCCATGGAGGCGCGCGAGCACGAACTCTTGCAGCGGGCGTTTGCGCTTCTTCGCGACGTTCCGGGACTCGTGATTCTGGCGGACCACACGGAAGATCGGATCGGCGTCATCTCGTTCTACATCGAAGGAATCCACTACAACCTGATCGTACAGTTGCTTAACGATCGCTTCGGGGTCCAGGTGCGTGGTGGGTGTTCCTGTGCGGGAACGTACGGGCACTATCTGCTGCACGTCGACTGGGATAGATCGCATTCAATCACGGACAGGATCGACGCCGGAGACCTCTCGGCCAAACCGGGCTGGGTGCGCCTGTCACTGCATCCGACAATGACAGACGAAGAGATGGAGTACGCCATCGACGGTATTCGGCAGATTGCCGAAAACATCGATGAGTGGAGTCGTGACTACGGATACGACAACCACACCAACGAATTCTGTCACGTCGCGAGTGGCAACGGGATGGCTGAGGATCCGCTCGCTGGAGGCTTTGATCTTCCCGCGGCGCACCAGGCAGTTTCCTGAACTACGCGGTCAACGGGTCAAAGCCCGTGTTCTCTTCCGATGCAGCCGGAGCGTCGGCGATGAGTGGGGCCTCACGGTATTGCACGCGCTCAAAGTAGCTGACTTCGCTCCCGAACCACGCGACCGTGACTCCCGCACGGAGGAAGAACACGATCTGTTGCACGAGAAAGAGGAGCCACACGACCCCAATGGTCGCGGCGAAGGAGGCGTGCATTCGCACGGCCGCCACTGACAGGACAATGGCCACCAGGAGCCACATCAGATAGACCAGAACGGACGAAGGCCTCCGGAACGGGTATCGTATCCCGTCAAGCCACGCGGACGGCGCACTCCGACCGCTAATAACCAGACTTATTCTCCCGAAATCATGCATCATGTCGAGGATAGCCAGTCCAACGAAGAGGACCGCGGGCGTGACAATCCAGTAGAGCGTAAAGACGGATTCGATGTTTGAGAATACGAGTCGGGCGACCACGACCATGATGCCGACCACGACCAACCAGCCTAACAACGTCAGCAAGTAAAGCAGAGCCAGGAGGGTGGCTTTGCCCGTGAATCGACCGACGCCGTCCCAGAACGAGCGGGCTCCGCCATCGCGGAGTCCGTTGATCAGGCCCACGGAGACAACGACCTTCCACAGCAGGAACAACGGAATCATCCAGAACAACTGACCCCAACTCGCAATCAGTACATCACCCGACTTCTGCATGATGTCCGCCCACAGGACCAGGTCAAATCGCTGAACCAGATCGGCGGCATATCCGCTGGATGCCGTCGCGCCCACGAGCGCGCCATAAATCGGCAGAGAAAGCACCAGCGCTGCGATCAGATTTACGAGATAGATGAGCAGAGTGAGGCCCGGTTTCGCGGCAACCAGCCGGCCTCCACTTGCGATGCTTTGAGCTACCATGGTCTTCAGGGATTAGTACCGCCTAGAACAGGCCTGAAATGATGTACATCAGGTGCTGAATGATGGTCATGGCGCTGAGTTGCATTTCGCGCGCCAACTGACCGTCAGCTGTGACAACCCTGCGATTGTTCAGGCGATTGATGTCGAGCCACACTTTGTTGTCGGGATCCAATTCGGCCTCGACGATCCGAGTGTCGTGTGTGAACGCGAACGATTTCCAGCGATCGCCACGACCGTCCCATTCCACATCCTCAACGGACCCGTCGCCGTACGTGACCCGAAGCGTCTGCGGAAACGTACCGTCACCTGCTCTCTCGACCCATACCTGGCTCTTGTACGACGTTGAAGCGGTGTCAGCGTCGACCCTGGAATTGCGAATGCGATCCAGGCGATAGTCGACCACGGCATCGCCGTAGATGTACTGATCGGCAAACCACGACAGATCCTCTCCGGAAACTTCCTCCGCAACATCGATAAGGTCGCGCGTCGTCGGATGTTTGAATCGCCAGCGTGCATAGTACGTTCGAAGGAATTCCTTCATCGTATCCCATCCGAGATAGCCCTCAAGCGAATTCATCACGGTCGCCGGTTTGGCATACGAGACTTTGCCGTACTCGCCAAACGAATACTTCCACGCATATCCGTACAGACTGCCCTGGCTGGGGTCGTTCTTCGTGTAACTGAGTCGCTGACGGTCACGTGATCCGATTTCCAGCCCGGCTGCGGATAGCTCCGACCCGCTGCCATACGCGTCGTCCATGATGCGACTTTCCAGATAGGAGGTCATTCCCTCGTCGAGCCACGCTTCTTCGAACTCGTTACTGGCCAGTAGCCCGTAGAAGTACTGGTGCCCGAATTCATGAATGGTCGTGCTCTCGAGCGGCGTCTTCATCCACGACGGTTCGCCGTAGAACGTGAATCCGGTAATGAGCGTCGGATACTCCATACCGCCGGCACCACCCACCGCGTCTACGATCGTCAAAACGGTGTACGGATACTCGCCCACCCACTCGTCAAATCGCTCCAACGCGACCTTGGCGGCGTCGATGTGCCGTTGCGTCTGGCCGACGTGCTCTGGTTGCATGAGGGCGCGTATCGTCACGTGCCTCCACTGATCCGTTGCTTCCACGTATGCCGGACTCGCCGTCCATGAGAAATCGTGGACATCGTCGGCAGAGTAGGTAAAGCGTGTCGTGCCGTCGCCGGTTTCCTCCCCGATCTTAACGCCGGAGGCACCAAGGACGTAATTCTCGGGCACCGTCATCGATACGTGATAGGTACCAAAGTCGGCGTAGAACTCACCATTGGAGTGAAACTGGTGCGTGTTCCATGCTCCGCGAGGAGCATCGGCAGGTACATATCGCTGACCCGGGACCTCGTACACTCCGATCTTGGGAAACCACTGGGCTACCATAAAAAACGGCTCGCCACGATCGGTCTCCTCCCAACCCGTACGCGCGGACACTTTGGGAAGCTTCGATTCGAAATCGATGCGCAGCGCGATCGTTTCTCCGGGCGCTACGGCCCGGGGCAAGCGTACGGAGATGACCGTCTCATCGTTCGGGTTGGCGTCGTCGGGTTGAATGAACGTGATGTACTCGGTGAGATCAACCAACTCAGGCTCGAGTTCGGAGGTCCCTGCTGCCACCGCCCGCGGACGTTCCATCGCCATGCGCTCGATGTCGATTCCACCCCACGTGTTTTCTCCGGTCGCAGAGAAGCCGCGGTGTTGACCGCCGCTCTCGCGCATGAAGGTCGACTCGGGCCCCTTGAAAGCATTCAGATATAGATGAAACTGAAGCTCGTCGACAGCCACGCGGTCTGGATTTCTCCACGTCATGCGTTGGGTGGCCGAAACGGTGCGCGCATCTGGATCGAGCTCGGCGTCAATGGCGTACGATACTCGGCGCTCGCTGAGCGGCTCGTCGTAAATTGTTGACCTTTGCCCGAACAGAGGCTGAATTGGTATCGCGGTCAACAGGAAAACGGCTGCCGCGAAGGACGTGATAAATCGCATACCGGCGCACAGGATAGTGTGTAGCTTGTGGCCTACGAAGGCTACAGCGGCATGTTACCCGCTATGC
>JABDKH010000018.1 GCA_013002345.1 Rhodothermales bacterium | reverse complement strand
GAGGAGTCAGCGAAGGAAGGCGTCCACGTCTATGTAGTAGACTCGGGTGTCGATCATTCCGATCTTAACGTCGTCGAGAGAATCAACTTCCAGAATGATGGCCTCGCAGGCGATCCCGACGGACACGGAACGCACGTCGCCGGGCTCATCGGCGCCGTCGACAACCAGACCGGAATACTTGGTGTGGCTCCGGGAGTCGCGATCCATGACTACAGGGTTCTTGACAAGTACGGACTCGCCGACGTATCGGTCGTGATCGCAGCGGTTGAGACGATCACAAAGGAGAAACTGGCGAATCCGAAGCGGGCCATGGTAGTCAACATGAGCCTCGGCGAGAACATCGGGACGACAAAATTCACGGCTCTGGACGACGCGATCCAGGCGTCGATTTCGGCGGGTGTCGTGTACGTCGTTGCTGCCGGAAACGCTGAGGCTAACGCATCCTACTTTACGCCGGCGCACGTTCCGGGAGCAATCACGGTTGGATCGTTCGGTCAGTTGAAGAGTGAAGTAAAGACCGACGTCACCTCTGGATATGGCTTCTCGTGGTTTTCGAACTACGGTCCGAGTGTTGACGTTCTCGCACCCGGTGACGCACTGATCTCCCTGTCGAGTGGAGGCAGCGTTGAGTTCCAGAGTGGCACGTCGATGTCGGCCGCGCACGTCACCGGAATCGTGGCTCGCTATCTGGCTGGAGATCCGACGGCCGCACCGGCTACTGTCGAGATAATGGTGATGAAGAGCGCGAGGACTTCAGTCTCGGGGGGTCCCTCCGGAACGACGACGCGTGGCGCGTTCGTAGTGCCGGTGCTCACACGGACCTACACGACGCCGACCTTGATCTCCAGCATAACTCTTGTGAAGTAGGTCGTCCAGTCACCGAAAACCAGCATGAGGTCCGGCGGTTAGCACACCGCCGGACCTTTCGTTTTGGCATCCACGGGCTTTTAGGCGAATAGCCCTTCCAGCTTGTCGAGGCAGCTCGTCCAGCCCATCTCGTGGTCCGTCGCGGTTTTCTCGTCGGGGAATCGCTCGTGTAAGATCACGACTTCGGTGGAATCCCCGAGTGAGTTGAACGTCACTGTCACGAGGCTCTGGTAGGCGTCGGGTATTTCTTCCCATGCCCAGGTGTACACGAGGCGGTTCGGCGCGTCGATTTCCCGATACGCTCCGATCGCGGTGTGGTACTGATCCTCACCTGTCTTCATCCGAATCCGGTAACGCCCGCCGACAGTCAGGTCGACGTCGGCGATCTCCACGGTCGCTCCTTCGGGGCAAGACCACTCGCTGAGTTTCTCCGGTTGAGTCCAGGCGTCGAAGACGACTCGCTGGCTGGCATTGATGACACGAGATAGTTGAATCGAGTTCTTGGTTTTCACATCCATTGTATTCCTTCTGTCTATGATGGAGGATCTTTATTCTGACTTATTTCTGATCCAGGTAGCGCTCCAGGCTGTCGAGTTGCTGCTCCCAGAATCTCCGGTAGCGAGATACCCATTCGGTGGCCTCGCGCATGGGTTGGGCGTTGAGTTCGCAGCGGCTGACCCGGCCGTCCGGCGTGCGGGTTACCAGCCCGGCGCGTTCCAGCACGCGCAGGTGCTTCGAAATGGCCGGCCGGGATATGTCGAAGGGCTGCGCCAGCTCATTAACGGTGGCTTCGCCCTCGGAGAGCCGCTCGAGAATGGCTCGCCGCGTCGGGTCGGACAACGCACCGAACGTCAGGTCGAGATTATGTGTATTGGTAACCATATGGTTACCAGTATAGTGAAAACAGGCCTTCCCGACAAGAGTCTGGTTGTTCTTTCCACGTCATTCTCGGAAGAACGCGGGAAACAGCGGAATCTCTCTAGACTACGCCCCGGCACGAGTCAGCTCAGAACCCCCGTCTTCCTCACGCCTTCAAGCTCGACCGCGTCGACACCCCTCCACTCTGCCACCTGTCCGATGATCATCGACCTGACGTCAGTCGCCAGCCGCCCGGCCTCTCTCTTTCCGTATGTGTCCGTTTCGACCTCCCCGACTACCTTCAACCGAATCGGCCCGGTCCCGCTGAAGCGCCAGTCATTCTTCGGCAACGCATCGACCGTTCCGTCGAGCGCTACCACAAGTACGTTCAAACGCTCCTTTATCGCCAGGCCAAAAGCCCCCTCGTTGAACGGCCGGACCCGTCCATCCTTCGACCTCGTTCCCTCCGGAAAGAAGATCACTGAACATTTCTTCCGCAGATAATCTCTCGCGGTGATCAGCGCCTTCGCGCCGTCTCGCGCGTCGCCTCGCCTCACTGGAATATCACCGGAAAGCCGCATCATCCACCCGATCACTGGCACCTTCCACAATTCGGCCTTGCCGACCCACTTCATCTCCCACGGAAGCAGACTTACGATGGGGATATCGGCAAGCGACTGGTGATTGCAGATGACGACGTACGGCTTCCGGGGGTTTTCCGGCATCCGGCCAGACACCTCGATCGACCAGAACGGATTGACCCATGTCATCGCAACTCCGAGTCGCCTGAACCAACGCCCTGTCCGGTAATGCGCTGGATCACGGTCAGTCAGCCGTACTAATGCCAACCAGGGAAGCCACACCAGCATAAGCAGGGAAACTGCTACCCATACGTAGGCGGAACGAAGAGCCGTCATCACGTCGCCAGATCGTTGAGTTCGTCACCGGGGAAGTTAGTGCGGAGGTCTCGCCAACCAAACTCGAGCCTCGATAAGCGACGGGGTTCATCGTATTTTGGAATGGCACCACCGCAATCGGCTAGATCCGTATGACGCCTTCGCAAGATCATCGCTGGATGGCTCGATGCCTGGAACTGGCCGAGCAAGGGGGTGGGTTCGTCAGTCCCAACCCGATGGTCGGATGCGTCATCGTCGGCGCCGACGGTACGATCCTGGGCAAGGGTTGGCATCGACAGTTCGGCGGTCCACATGCGGAGGTCAACGCAGTTGTCGCTGCGCAGGACGCGGGCCACGGCGACCAACTCTCGACCGCGACGCTGTACGTGAATCTGGAACCCTGTAGTCATCACGGCAAAACGCCGCCGTGCGTCGATCTGGTTCTTGAAAAGAAAATCCCCAGAGTAGTGGTTGGTATGCTGGACCCGAGTCCGGAGGTTGCCGGCAAGGGGGTCGCTGCACTGCAGGAAGCAGGTGTGGATGTTCGCGTGGGACTGATGTCGCACGAGTCATGCCGCCTGAACGAAGCGTTCATCCACCATATAGCAACATCCCGACCGCTGCTTACACTGAAAGTCGCGCAGTCTCTGGATGGCGCTGTCGCGACAGCCACCGGTGACTCTCAGTGGATCTCCGGCCCGGAGTCGCGTCACCTTGTTCACCGCTGGCGTTCGGTAATCGATGCGATCATGGTCGGAAGCGGAACGGCACACAGCGACGATCCTGCACTCACGGTGCGACACGTTGAAGGCAGGCAGCCCTGGAGAATTGTTCTCGACCGCAAGGGGAGCCTTCCCGCCGATCTGCGGCTGTTCGCAGATGAGCATACCGAGCGTACAATCAGTGTTACGGCGACAGGCATACGCCCGCCATACGCTGATGCTCTCGAGAAGGCAGGAGGGCGAGTCATCAATGTTCCGGAGACGAACCGCCATCTCGACCTTCGCAAGCTGCTGGAGAGACTGGGAGCAGGAATAGTTGACATTCCGCCAATCCAGTCCGTCATGGTGGAGGGGGGATCGGGTCTGGCGACGGCGTTGATGCAGGCAAGTCTCGTGGATCGCCTGCATCTCTTCATCGCACCCTCTCTGGTTGGAGGCGGCGTTCCGTCGTTCGGTGACTTCGGCACATCCGATGCCTCTGCGGCGTATACGTTTGCCGAGCATCACTGGGCGCATGTCGGTGATGACATGCTTTTCTCGGGATACCGGTACTCGGTCTCCGACCTTGAGCATCTGACGAGGGCTTGATTGTGTTTACGGGAATCATTGAAGCGGTGGGGGAGGTCGCAGCCGTCAGAGACCTCGGCGGAGGGAAGCAACTGAGCGTCCGGGCCGACTTTGCGCCCGATCTGCACGAGGACCAGAGCGTCTCTATCAGCGGCGTCTGTCAGACCGTGATAGCAGTGAAGGGGAACCAGTTCGATGTGGTCTCGGTCGAGGAGACACTCTTGAAGACTAACATGGGAGCGCTGCAGCCTGGATCTGCGGTAAACCTCGAGCGGTCTATCACTCCGGCTACCCGGCTGGATGGCCACCTTGTTCAGGGACACGTCGATGCAACGGGCTTGATCACAGCCGTTCAGAAGCAAACGTCAAGCTGGCTCTTCACCGTGTCATACGAAGAGCGGTATGCCGCCTACCTGATCCCAACAGGTTCCATTGCGGTCGACGGCATCAGTTTGACCGTTGCGCGACTGCACGAGGGCAGCTTCACCGTTGCCATCATCCCGTACACGTTCGACCACACCATTGTCCGCCACTGGCACGAGGGTAGCGTGGTCAATCTTGAATTCGACGTGATCGGCAAGTACGTCGCCAGATGGCTTGAGCGCGGCGATCGATCGGCAGCGCCGGACAACATCTCGATGGACCTCCTGCGCAGTACCGGCTTTGCGAAGTAGAGACCTGGACTTGCGGCTCACGGGGCTTCGACGTCGCTTCTCAGTTTCCCCGGCCCGAATCGCCTGTAGTATACCTCCCAGCCGTCGCGCTCCGCTCCCTCAAGATCGAATTCCCGGACCAGCTCGTCGATGGGTTCGATGTAGCTCTCACGACCCACCTTCCGATTGAGTACGAAGAAGAGCCACACCGAATCCGCCGCAGAACTCTCGTCCCAGAATGATCTGTCCGAATTCAAGTTGACCACAGGCAGAGTGCTCTGGCAGAAGGTTGCCATGTGGCCGAAGAACACGCCCGGCTCATCGCCGCGCACTCGCGAACTGGTTTCATTGACAAACTCCATCCCGGCTTGGAAATCCAGACCGGGGAAGGTGGCCGTCTTCAAAACTTGCTGCCCAATCCAGGTCAACAATGGCAAGAAAAGGATCGCCACACCGATACCCAGCGCCTTTGATGCCAGACCACCCCTGCGAAACAAATGAAGCGCTGACTGCACGTAGAAGACAAGCAAGACCGGCGCAACCGGTGCGTAGTAGCGATACGTGCGGACGTGTCCGACGGTGGATTTTGATACATCGACGGCGAGCAACAGGACAGCGCACGACAGGCCCAGGACAAGTACAATGAACGTCAGACTCTGAAACCGCCTGCCCTTCTCGAGATTCTTCCAGTAGTACGCCACTAAGCCAATAGTGGCTGCCAGAAGAATCAGATTCAAAATTCGCCGCCACCAACGCCTACCGACGGACGTTCTCGACTCCAGCGCCGGCACGACGGCGCGAACCACAGAGTTTTGCTTGATAGGCTCGAGGAAGAACGTGGTGAAAGGCAGAGA
>JABDKH010000017.1 GCA_013002345.1 Rhodothermales bacterium | reverse complement strand
AGTTTGCTGCGCTGGACTATTTGCAGGGTGAATGGAACGTGAGCGGATCCGTTCGCCTCGCGGACGGCGAGTGGGATGACGTCGACGGACGCTCGAAGATCGCGCCCGATCTCGACGGCTGCGTTCTCATCGAGCGCTACCGCGATGATCGATCGGCGGGGCCATTCTCGGCCATTGCGATCTACTCGTATGACCCCATTGATGGCCGACTGCAGAAGACGTGGATTGACTCGGCGCACGGCCTAGCGATGTTGTATCGCGGTGGACTGGTCGAATCAAAAATTGTCTTCAGTGCGAGCAAGGAGATTCGTGGGACCGGTCATTATTTCGTCGAGGATTACGAAGTTGACGGCTCGAACGGGTTCACTGTTCAGCGGCGGCGAGCGACGGGCGACCGGAGAGCGTGGCGAGCTGTTTCGCGAGTTGAGTATCGCAGGCGGTGATGACGATCGCCCTGGTAACCAGGATGCGGATTGCCGCGCAGCACCAGAACCGACAGACGCAACCGCGCACCTCGGCCGAGACGGTGAGTACCGTGAACCCCCGGCTCAGTTAATCACTCGCCTGCCGCCGACTGGGACCACTCTCACCCCGACCCGGCTACGACGAGCACCGCCTTTACCGCGTCGGCCATGCGCTGTGAACGGTCGGCTTCGCCGGGAGGTGACCACACGTCGAGGCCTGCTCTGAAGAGATCGAGTCTGACTCCAAACTCGTCCATGCGACCAAAGAGCGCATCCTTGAGCTTGCCCGTTCCGGCGGAGTGATTCTTGATTCCGTGGCATGCGCCACAGCTTCGACGGCGAAACGCCTGCATCCGTTCGACCACCGCATCGCCTCTCGATGCAGCCGCATCTTCGGCAACGAGCGTAAGAATCTCACTGCTTTCCTCAGCGACCGCGACATACTTGATTGAGGCGCTGTCACCGATGATGGGCCGCAACTCGATGCCGATCTCGCCAATCCTCCGGTACATGTCTCGGTTTGCATCAATCCAATCGAGCGGAGGCACCCGCTCGCCACCGGACAATGCCATTGATCGCCGCAACAGGTAGTTGTTGTCATACATGATCAGGCGATGCTCATACATCAGGCGCGTCAATGCTCCCGTTGCCGTCGTATCCGCGTTGAGATTGCTCAGGAGCGTATCGACGTCCGCCGACGACAGCGCATGGTCAGCTGCAATGACACCGCGTGAGCCGTCGTATTCGAATTGACTCCAGAAAGTCTCCCACGCGCCCTCGAGGTCCGCATTGAAATCTTCGTTATCCCAGACACGTGAACGGATGACCACTCCGTCAGGATCAGTGACGAGTGCCAGCATTCCGCCCCCCTCGGATTCGGAGAGCGGTAACACCCAGATGTTGAGCGAAGCGGTCTCGCCCTCGTCGACTTCCGCACGAGCGGTGTAGACGCGGAGGCTGTCGAGATGCGACGGCGCGCTCGAGACCAGGCCCCGAGCACGATCAAACGCCGATGCATCCGGGTGCGCGCCGGGGCGAAGATCTTTGAGGTGGAGTTCGGTATTCAACCCGAGATCTATTCCGTCGATGCTCCCGGATCCGGGTGCGCTGGAGCACGCGGCGACCATGACGGCCAGCATTCCGTAGGCGCACATGTGCGCGATTCGTATGGCAGGGATTGAAAGCATTGACATGTCCGATGGGTGTCTTTTGGGGTAGCGATCTGTCTCGTCTGGACGCTCAAGGGCCGGGTGATTCTACGCTCCAGCTCCTTCAATGGGCGTCCGTCGAATCTACAGTACCAGATCGTCGACGAAAAATCGAGCATACCGAAAGGCGTCGAAACAACGCAACTTCCTGCTAGAGTGACAGAGAGAATTCGTTGCGTGTGGACGCGGTCGAGCCGGTCGGGCGGACGACAAGTTTAATATGAAGGAATGTTGAACGGCCGCATTTATTGAACCAAGTTTCATGGAGTTGACAATCGCTCGGACGAGGTTGCACACTACCAGGTCTAGCCTCGACCTTCAATCAAACGCGGACCGAATAGCGGAATGAGCCCCCGCCATCACCGTCGTCACAACTCCGATCCAAAGACCTGTGTCCTCGCTCGCGTGATTCCTACGCTTTTATAGGCAGGTGAGAATGTCGGTTATCTCGGCATTTCCCGACATCTCACATCATCCGACAATCACACTGCCGCCAATCTGTTTGTGTTCATGAAGAACGTCGCGTTGGTATCCTCACTCGTCGCCTCCCTTTTCGTGCTGACTGGAATCGCTTTATTTACCCGTCAGGACGTTGTGCTCGTTGCCGACACCTCCGTGACGGTACAGGTCGACGATGATTCCGGCGCACCGCTGCCCCGCGCCCGCGTACGGGTCTACGACGAGAGCGAGACCGAGCTCCTTGCTACCGCCTTCACCGATTCGTCCGGCGCAACGACCCTCATCGTGCCGACGTCGGTGAGCATCGATGATCCTGGCGCCGTCTCAAGCACTTTCTCCGTCAACGCGATATATCCGAATCCGGTCCTGGCTGGAGCGAACGGGAGGCTGACCATTGCCTACTCGGCGCCGGACTCTTACTCGGAGACACCCGAACTGCAGATCTTCGACGTCCTCGGTAGAGAGACCAGAACCTCAAGCCTGCTGTCCGCCGGCGTCTACGTGTACCGTGTGGACTTCGGTGAGAGCCATCCGAGCAAGACGAGAACGTTTGTCGTGGCGGACGGCGGACACGTTGACGTTCGCCTCATCCGCGGCAGCCGCTCACACTCGAATCATCAGGGACCGGTGCCGGCCAAGACGGCAAGTGCCCGCGCGAGCCTGGTGCTGCGGACGGACAAGGCCGGGTATCAGCCGGCGGGTCAGGCCATCGAAACCGTCGGAGAGAATATCGATATTACACTTCAGATGACACATGCGGCCCGGCCGCAGGCGGCATTCGCCGTGAGCGGGACGCTCCAGGAAGGAGCTCTCGTCTCGCTCGACGCTACATCTTCCACAGATGCGGCAGGCGGTGAGCTGACGTACTCGTGGGACTTCGGTGACCAGAAGCGAGGCGGGACGTCCCGCGTGAGCCATACCTACCTGCGGGCCGGAAGCTTCGACATTACACTGGTCGTTTCCGGCACATACGGAGCCGCCGACACAACGAAAAAGACGATCGAGATCACGCCGGGCCCTCAGCCGGCTTCGCTCACGGGGAATGTGTTCGGCCTTGTGCTCGACCAACTGGAGAATCCCCTGCGAGATGTTGCGGTTTCGGTGGTCGGCGATACATCCGGGACTCTGACCGATGCCGGAGGCCGGGTCAAACTGCAGAACGTACCGGTCGGAATACCCGTCTATCTCACACTGGAGAAGCCAGGCTACTCGAGCCAGCAAGTGAGGGTGGCTCTGGAGTCCGATACCACCGAGGCGTATTTCCGAGCGTCTCTGATCGAACGCAGCACACCGGTGCGCGTGCGGGATGTGGAGAACGGCGCATCCGTTGCCGGAGCGGATGGGGTGCGTCTGACTCTCCCCTATGACGGGTTGATCGACGAAGCGGGAGATCGGGTTACAGGAGACGTTCTCGTCAGCCTCACGCCCGTAGACGTTGTCGAGCAGACCGCGTCGTTCCCGGGCCGGTTTGAAGCAATTGATGAGAACGGATCCGTCGGCGGACTCCAGAGCTACGGTGTCGCTGAATTCAGCCTCTCGCACGAGGGCCGCGACGTCCAAATTGCGCCCGGAAAGACGGCCTCCGTCGAGATCCCGATCTACACGGGCGGCGCGGAGGCCGGGCAGGAGATCGCTCTCTGGTCTGTGGACGAAGAGACAGGCCAGTGGACACAGGAAGGCACCGGAATCGTTGTCGAGTCCGAGGCCTCGCCCACCGGCTTCGCGCTACGGGCAGACGTCGGTCACCTTTCATGGTGGAATTGCGACGACTTTTTCGATCCCGACGTCCGCAATCCGGGCGTTTGCTACAAGACGGAATGCGACAGCGGTGTCTGCTTTGACGTCGCGATCGGTTGTTGGGCCGGCGGCCGGCGCAAACCGCTACAGAAGCTCGACTCGCGTCTGGAGACCGAGCCCGTCTTCGAGGTCCGGACGTACATCAGCCCGGCCGGCGCAAGACTGATATTCCCTCCGAATCGCGAGACTGAGCTTGTCGCCACGAGTCTCGGCGGACTGTTCACCGCCACGGTGAGCGTCACAGGCATTGCGGGAAATGAAAGCACGCTGGATATCTTCCTGGAGCCTTCCGGCCTCGAGGTCGACACGGTCCAGATCGCATACGGCGACACCCTGGCCGCAACGTACGACGCGTCCGACAACCCTCACGTGTACGGGTTCTTCGTGGGGGACACCGAGGCTTTCGAGGTCAAGATTCTGTCTGACGGTTTTGCCGGCAGTATCACGATGGAGGGAGCCGGACAGGCCCCCGAGCGCCAGCTATCTTCTTCCGGCACCGTGACCTTTACAGGAAGTGGCCTGACAGACCAGACGTTCTTCGTCATCGTGGACGGCTCCGTCGGTACACCCGGCGATTACCGGATTACACTCCGACGATCGGGCGTGTTCGAGTGGGTCGACTTCGACGACAACGGCGAGGTCAACGTGGAAAGCAACGTAGGCCCCAATCAGACACGCATCTTCGCCTTCAGAGCAGACGCTGGCGACGGCATCTACGCCGAGATTATCGACGCTGATCCCGACATGCTGCCGGCCACCGATGTCAGCGTAAAACTTAGGCGCTGGTCATCGAACCCACTCAGCTCGTGCTGCTTGACATCATCGGGCATCGGGTCGGTGTCTGAGCGCCTCGAGGAGTCTACCGGGGAGTATTCTATCGAGATCGAGGACCGCCAGGACAACGGCGGGCAATTCGCTCTGCGGATCTTCAGGGTGAAGCATTCGACATCCATCGTTGTCGACGACGACCTGTCATGTGTGGGCGCCACGACCCGCAGTCTTCACGCAGCCCTGGCTGCGGCGGACCCAGAAGCACTGGTCAGTGTCTGTCCGGGCGAGTATCAGTCGCTGGCCCAGACCGCGACCATCCGTTCCGACGGCGTTCGGCTTATCGGCGCGGGCCGATCGACCACGCACCTGGTGTCTCCGCTGCGCACGGGAAGAGCCGAACGGTCCACACTCTGGGTCGAGGGTGCAGGAGTCTCCATCACCGGCCTGTCGATCGGAGGCCCTCAGACATATACGTGCTGTACGGCCACGATGAACGTGGCCAACTCCGCGACTGGATTTGAGATCTATGATGCAACGATCTACGGTGAGAACCGATCGAAAGATGACGGTCGAGCGCTCCAGATCAACGCCGACGATGTCACCGTTCGCAACGTGATCATCGAAGATATCCAGACGGGTGCGAACCTGTCGGCGACCGGCCTGACATTCACTAATAACAGCCTGAACACTGTGTCCGGACTTACCGGTGGGCTCTCGAACGGACTGATACGAGATAACGAGTTCACGACCACCTGCGGAGTGATAAACCTGCTGGGCGGCGGAATAGCCATCGAGAACAACATCATGCTGGGCGAGAATGCCGATGCGAGGTGCTTCATGGTGCAGATCGACGCACGTGAGATAGACGGATTCGGCGAAGTCGAGATTCGGGACAATACCATCCGAACCAGTGGGAGTGGTTTCAACGTAACGCTCAACAATCGCAACGACGTGGCGTCAATCGTGATGGAGAGAAACAGCGTCGAGTTTCTGTCGTCGGCTTCGTTTGCGGCGACCGCCGTCCGGGCTGCGACCATCGAAGGTTCGACCCTCAAGATCATCAACAACACATTCGACCGCGTCGACAATTTCGAGGCCATTACCGTTTTCGGGGCGGAGAGGGCGGACGAGATCGTCTTCGCCAATAACAACATCCGTGGCAACGATAGGTCGTACACCAACATCGAGACTTCACCCCTCATCCGGATAAACGCCTCCACAAGTACGTACGAAGGCCCGATGCCCGTGGTGCTTGTGAACAACTTGATTTTCGGGCTCGGGAACGTCGGCATCGACATTCAAGCAGGGACCACGCTCGACAGCGATTTCAACCTGTTCTGGAATGTGGCATCGCGCTACTCCGGAGGATCTTCGACGACTGCGTCGAACGACCTCGAGGCGGACCCATTGTTCGACGGTGACGCACTCCGCATCACGGCCTCGAGTCCCGCCGTGGACGCCGCCGCCACCTCCGCTCAATATCCAGACGTTCCGGACGAAGACATCGACGGTTCGCCGCGGCCGGTCGGGTCAGGAGTCGACATCGGGGCGCACGAGGTGAACTAGCAGTTCGGTCGACCTGCGGGAGGCACCACCCTGGAAGCACGACACAGTACGGACGTAGCGCCGGCGTCGGTCGGAGAGTAGTGGGCCCTACTGGATTTGAACCAGTGACCTCTCGCGTGTGAGGCGAGCGCTCTAAACCGCTGAGCTAAGGGCCCTGTGAAAAAGCTGTCTCTGGCGTCTTACCAGGCCGATGCTACGCTGCGTACCGGTGTGCGGGTTTGCCTCCAGTCGGCGTCCGCCCAGAGCGGAGCGATCGGCAACCTGCGCGGCGCAACAGGGTTGAAACGATGGGATGCGCTGACGACCAGCGAACGGTCGCTGGGCGGCACAAACAAACTCGAAAACTGAATCCCCTGCACGTTCTCCAGGGCCGATTGGCTGTCACGGGCAAGAAGGGTGGCCTCGTCATTCACCAGCATCTCGCCCAGCAACACTGCAGCGACCGTCATCACAACAAGCGCCGATGTGAATGCCGCAAGGTAGCCGAGATGTGATACCAGGTCGGGCAGAACAACGTCGCGCGATTCGCCGTGCTCAGCCGTAAGCCGCCGTCGGAGTCGATCCGCAAAATCAGCCTTGAGCCGACACGCGCAGGCCGAGTGAATCAACACGTCTCTCGCCTCACACAAACACTTTACGTGCTCGGCAAGCTCCGGGGTTTCCCGGACATACTCTTCAAAGACTTCCCGGACCACCGGGTCCATTGACCCATCTACGTATTCGCACAGAAACTCGTCGAGCTCCTGCCACGATTCTGCGTCCGGAACTGATTCGTAACCCTCACCCATACGCGATCAGGAATTTGTCTGAATCGATGTGCGAGATCATTAACGTACTATGTGCCGTCGGGTTCACGGCGAACGAAAAAAGGCCGGCGAATTGCTTCACCGGCCTCTTCCCTCGACTACCTGCAGGAGTTTAGTCCTCCTGCGGGGTGTACACCTCTTTGAGAAGCGTCTGCAGCTTGGTTCGGCCTCGATTGATCCGGCTCTTGACCGTACCCATCGGGAGGCCCGTGATCTCAGCAATCTCTTCGTAGGCAAGCTGCTGTACATCACGCAGTACCACGACCTCACGAAACTCTTCCGGAATCTGCTTCAGAGCTTCCTGAATGAAATGGTCCTGGATCGTGCTCTCGGTATGCTTGTCCGGCGAGAACGTCTCGTCCGGGATCTCGACCTCGTACTCTTCGTCGTCACGATTAACTGACTGCAACGAGTACAATCGGCGGCGCTTGCGCTTCCGGTATTCGGAACGTGCAAGGTTACCCGCAATCGTGTACAGCCACGTAGAGTACTTGGCGATACGTCGGTATGAGTGTCGGTTCCGATACACGCGAAGGAACGTCTCCTGCAACAGGTCCTCACATTCCTTCATATCCCCCAGGAACCGATAGATATAGTTCGTCAGGGGATCCTTGTACCGGCTCACGAGGATATCAAATGCCTCAACAGTCCCTGCCTGGAACTGCGACATCAGGTCCTCATCACTCATCTGGCTGAGTGCCTCAAAGTGGCGATTGCTCGGGTTCTTCGAGCGGACCGCCGCCTTGCGCACCCGTACAGCCGGGGTGGTGGATTCAGTCTTCTTACGCTCAAGCGTATTGGCCATATCTTCTGTCTATTTTACAAGGCGCACGATGCGCCTTTCTGTCAGGGCTACTTCTTCAAATACTCAGGCAAATACCTTACCCGATACGAGCTCATTCAGCATAAGCTGCACTACGAGTGTCTCGGAACGGTGGGCGCCGCCTTTTAATTCAAAATCCGCTGCCATCAAGACCCCGAAAGCACGCTCAATTGAGCTTCTGTCATAATACTTTAAACTGTGAATGTACTCTTTTATGAAGAACGGGGAAACTCCAACCCGCGACGCCATCTCCTTTTCCCCCAATCTCCTTCCTTGACAAACTGTCAGTTTCCACAGTTTCGTGAAGTAAGATGACAGGATCGTTACAAGGCGAATCGACTCCCCGCGTGGATTAGATGTTTGTTGCAACAATCGTTCCGCAATGGTGACGGCCCGCTCATAGTCCGCCTCGCCAACGGCCCGCTGCAACTCGAACAC
>JABDKH010000016.1 GCA_013002345.1 Rhodothermales bacterium | reverse complement strand
AAGAGCACATGGACAAGATCTTCGACCCGTTCTTCACCACGAAGGGGACCGAGGGTACTGGGCTTGGATTAGCAATTGTGTGGGGCATCGTGGAGGACCACGGGGGAGACGTGCAGGTGTCGAGTGTCCCCGGAGAAGGAACCCGGTTTACGATCAGACTTCCGGCGAAGCCACCTGTCGTGGTGGCGACAGCCCCGCCCGAATAGCCAGAACTCCTGGACACAGAGCACATGATTTCGAAATGTGAGGTACTGGTTGTTGACGATGAAGACGTGGTGCTCGGCGCCGTGCGGCGGATACTGTCGGCACACTCCATAGAACACCGCGTGGCGGGGTCCGCAGAGCAGGCGCTGGACAAGATCAAGGAGAGCGTGCCGGACCTACTGCTTGCGGATATCAAACTCCCGGGCAAGTCCGGGCTTGATCTGGTCACCGTGTGTTCGGATAAATTTCCTTCGGTGGTGTCGGTGTGCATGACGGGGTATGCAAATGCTGAACACGTATTGCTGTGCCTGGAGAGCGGGGCGGTTGATTTCTTGCCGAAACCGTTTACCGTGGAGGAGATGTTAAGCACGCTCACGAGGGCTGGCCGGCTGGTTGGAGGCGAGGCGATCGCCAAGGACGTGCCTGCTGATTGTTTCGTGCTTGATGGTCATACGTGGGCGCGGGGGGAGGATGACGGCACGGTCACGCTCGGGCTGATCGAGACGTTTCTTCAAACGGTGGGTCCGATCAAGTCGCTGGATATTCCGGCTCCGAACACGATGCTCCGCCAGGGGTGCGATTTGACGCGGGTTACGGCAACGGACGGACACGTCCATCGAGCGTGGTGTGCGATAGGGGGCCGGGTGGAGCAGTCGAATGACCGGCTTGAGGGCGAACCGGGCATTGTTTCCACCGACCCCTACGGAGAGGGCTGGATCGCCTGCGTGATGCCGACGAGCATCGAGGAGGAGGTTGCGCGGCTGGGCTCATCGGATCCCCAGCAGTCGCATTGACCTTTTTGGCGCGGCGAGGCGTCGATATCTTTGGGCGTACCTGACCAGAGGCTGCAATCATGCGTCGCACACCCTGGAGAAATCTCGTTCTTCTCCTCCTCCTGCCTCTCGCAGCTTGCGACTGGTTTGGTGACGACTCTGACGTTGCCAGGCTGGACCTCACACAGTCCTGGCAGACCTCATCGCCGGCACAAGCACGGGTCGATGCCGCACAACTGGAGACGGCTGTCGCGGAGGCCGGGGCCATTCCGAGAGTGCAGAGTCTGCTCGTCGTGCGCGATGGCCGAATCATTCTGGAGGAGTACTTTCATGGCAACGAACGCGAGACCCTGAACGACGTTCGCTCGGTCACAAAGAGCGTCGTCGCGACCCTCACCGCCATCGCGCTCAAGGAAGGATTCATCGGCAGCCTCGACGAGACACTTGGCGACCACTTCCCGCCGTCGATCGCGCCCCTGGATTCGGTGCGCCGGTCCATCTCCATTCGCCACCTGCTCTCGATGAGCAGTGGCTTTGTGTGGCCCGAAATCGGAGGACCTGCATACAGCGATTGGATCCAGTCCGGTGATCATGTCCGCTACGTATTGTCTCGGCCCCTCGAGAATATGCCCGGGTCGGACTTCACGTACAACTCGGGCGCGGTACACCTTCTCGGGGTTCTCGTTGAGGAAGCAGTTGGTGTACCGCTCGAGCAATTCGCGGATCAGTACCTGTTTGGCCGCATCGGCATCGGCGTCGAGCAGCGGGAGTGGGAGATACTGAGCGACGGCTACGTAAACGGTGGCGCGGGGATCGATCTACGAACACGCGATCTTGCCCGGCTGGGGCAACTGTATTTACAGGATGGACGGTCGGGCAAGGATCGCATACTGCCGCGCGGCTGGGTCGAGGAAGCAACGCAACCGAAGTTCGAGTGGCGATCCGACTTTGGGCCGCTCAGCGGATTATGCTACGGGTACCTCTGGTGGACCGAAGAGGGACAAGAGGAATACGTGTATCTGGCCTGGGGCTACGGCGGCCAGTATATCATGGTCGTACCTGACAAAGAGCTCGTGATCGTGACTACGACATACTGGCGGGGGCTCAACCAGGAAGCTGGCGGTGCGAACCAACTTGAAGCCGCGGTCCTCGACATCATCACGAGCCACATCTTGCCCGCGGCACGCTAACGCGGATCGGCCGACCGACGATTTCGCTCGACGTTTCTCAGCCCTCCTTCCATCGTACCTTGTGCGATGACAGGTGCCGGCGTCGAGTAGCCGGCGTCGAAGCACATCCCCCCGGTAGACAAGTAGCACGAGTGATCTTTACCGATCTCACATACACCTACAACGAAGTGAGCGGCGGCATACGCACGTACATCGACGCGCGCCGCAAGTACATACTGGATCACACAGACTGGACCCACGTGCTGATCGTCCCGGGTGAGGAAGACGGAGACGAGAAGTCTGATCGGACCCGCACGATCAAGATTGCCTCGCCCATTATGCCCGGGTCGGCGCCCTACCGCTTCTTCGTCCGGCCGGACAAGATTGTGGCAGCGCTCACGGACGCTGCTCCGGATGCCATCGAAGTGGGCAGTCTGTTCGTCGCGCCGTGGACCGCGTTCAGGTACCGGCGAAAGCATCCGGTTTCCCTTTTCGGATTCTACCACACGGACCTGCCCGACGGCTACGTTCGGCCGGTGGCACGGCGGATTGCCGGTGATGCAATCGGCAACTGGGCTTCCGATGTGGTTGTCAGTTATGTGAAGCGGGTCTTGAGCAGATACGATGTCGCGCTGGCTGCCTCGGGAGAGCTCGTTACAAAGCTGAAGGACCTCGGGGTCGGTCGGGTCGAACACGTGCAACTGGGTGTTGATCTCGACATGTGGCACCCTCGATGTCGCGACGCGGGGGTCCGACAGGAGCTCGGCATCAACGAGGACGCACTTGTCCTGATCTATTCAGGCCGGATCGATGTCGAAAAGAAGGTGCGGATGCTTTGTGATGTCGTCGAGCGCCTTCCAGGTGAACTGGATCCGGTACTTGTTCTGGTGGGCCAGGGGCCGCTTGAGGAAGAAATGAGGTCGAGGGCAGAGAAGTCGAGTCGCCTGCGTGTGCTCCCCTACGAGCGGGACAAGGCACAACTCGCGCGCGTGATGGCTTCGGCCGATCTGTATCTCGCCGGCAACCCGGCCGAGACGTTCGGGCTCGCCGTTGTGGAGGCCCAGGCGTGTGGGCTGCCGGTCGTGGGCGTACGATCCGGAGCTCTCATTGACCGCGTGCTGCCCGAGATCGGAGAGCTCTGCGAGCCGAACGATTCCGACTCCATGGCGGACGCCATCTTGCGCATCGTGTCACGCCCGGACTGGTCACAGATGGGTGCCGCTGCACGACAACACGTTGCAGCGAGATTCAGCTGGGAATCGTCGTTTGAACGTCTCTTTCTGATGTATGAGGAGGTGGTTGCTGCGCGCCGGGGATCGATGTAAGTGAGGCGGGATCTTCGCGAAAGCGAGTCGTAGTTTTCCCGTGAACTCACAAGAAGAACACAGCCGTGCGCCTGCTTTTCGTTTCTCACTCCCTTCCGCCTGTCGGGGAAGAATTCTCCAATGTCGGAGGGATGCAGAGGGTCGCGCTCGACCTGCATGAAGCACTGGGCTCGAGAGACGACGTGGAGTACCGCGCGTTTGTACTTCGAAGTACCTGGAGAGCGATTCACTGGAAGGTGTGGCCGTTTGCCTTGGCGGCGATCGTGTTCCTGCCGAAACTGACGCGGCGGGAAGACACGGACATCGTTCTGTTTTCGTCGGTGATCACGGCTGCCCTGGCGCTGCCGCTGAAGAACCGCTTCGATCGTTCGCGCGTGAAGCTTGCTACGATTGCTCACGGCCTCGACGTCACGAAAGACATAGATATGTATCAGCGCCAGGTCCCGAAGGTATTCGAACAGATGGACCTGGTTCTTCCGGTGAGTCAGGCGACCGGCGAAGCGTGTCTCGATCGCGGGCTGGCCCGGAACAAGATGCGCGTTGTGCCGAACGGGATCCGACTTGA
>JABDKH010000015.1 GCA_013002345.1 Rhodothermales bacterium | reverse complement strand
ATTCAGTACCGTGCGAATGGCTCGGTCGACGCCGCACACGGCGGAGTACGTTTTGTCGATCCCGCCGGCGATGATCCATCGCTGCCCACGCAAGTCTGGACGGACGTTCGTCCGGCCGCGGTTCGTTCATGGCTGCCGGTCTGGAATCATCCAGCGGAAAGCATGACGTTTGAGTTACGCCTGAGCGTCCCCGACTCGCTGTCGACGTTTGCGAGCGGTCAGCTGATAAACGAGCAGGATTCCGACAGTCTGCATCGGGTCGATCACTGGGCTGTGGATATTCCGCAGCCTGCGGACAGGATCGGGTTTGTGGTGGGCACATTCGCATTGGTGGAGGACCAATACGTCAGTCCGGTCGGGAAGCGGTCCATGCTTGTCTACGGCGCTGACTCCTTGGCTGGTACACTCATTGAAGATGTTTTCTACCCGACGCCGGATATGGTCGGGGTCATGGAGAAGCGAACGGCCGTGGAGTATCCATTTTCCGACTACAAGCAGGTCGCAGTACGGGGCCACTCCGATATGGTCGGCGGAACGGCGGGTCTGACAATTCTGAGCTCGGCAGTGATGCGCGACGGCCGCGCATTACTGGACGATCGGGGTGAGACCACATTGATGAGCGGACTGGCCAGCCAGTGGTTCGGCAGCTGGACCTCGGCTGCGGACTGGTCGGACATGGCTATCCTCGGAGGGCTTAACCGGATGTTGGAGTGGGCGTACCTCGAGGAAGCGCACGGCATCGACGCGGCCCGCGAACAGATCATCCTTACCCGCGAGCTGTATTTCGGCGAGGCCGCAACTGTTCGACGGCCGGCCATCTCGAAGAGTTCAAAGAGCGACGGGCATCTGGCGGCCGCACATTCGTCGGACAAGGCAGCGCTGGCTCTGTCCCAGCTCGCTTTCGTGATTGGCGACGAGACGTTCTGGCGAGCCGGTCGCGAGTTGTTGGCGCGACACGCCCAGCGGGCGGTCGCACTCGACGACGTCCGCGAATCCATGGAGCAGGCTGCCCGTCACCCGCTCGACGAGTACTTCGACCAGTGGTTTCTGCAGCCAGGTCACCCGGAGATTGTCATCGAGCATGATTACGACGCATCGGGCGGAATCTATGCGATACGACTCCGTCAGGTTCAGGACTCCAGCCTGTTTCCGACCTATGAAATTGACACCGACGTCGAACTGAACTTTGATTCGAGGCCGGCATACAGCGAACGGGTTCGTATTGCTTCGCGCGACACGACACTTACCTTCGGGGTGTCCGGACGGATCGCGTTTGTCACGGTAGACGCTCAGAAACGTCTCCTGGCGGACATCAGGGATCGCAAGCCGCTATGGCAATGGATCGCGCAGGCGGAGTTGGACGATGCCGTCGCCGGGCGATATGGTGCAGTAAAGACGCTGACGCGTGCACAGCGAGCGAGCGAAGTCCGGGATGCGCTGATTCGTGTGGCCGGTACCGACTCGTCGCCGCTGGTCCGCTCAGCTGCGTTGCAAGGCCTGGCGGGTTACGTGAGTTCGGCTGCCGTACTTCGGTTTGCGCTGGCCCAGACCGTTACGGATCCTGCGCCTGAGTGCCGCAGATCGGCTCTTCGGCTTCTGCAGGGTTCGGCCGATCCGGCGGCTGTGCGAGTAGTACGGGAAGCGCTACGTGATTCATCGTACGGAGTGGTTGCCACGGCGGTAGAAGTTCTGGGTGACCTCTCGCCGAAGCGCTTCTGGACGACGGTGGAACCCATCGCCCGTGACCAATCGTGGGAGGGCGTGGTTGAACGAGCTATTGCCGCGGTGCTCGAGACCAATCCGACTGCATCCAGCGCCGCATATCTGCGAGAGTTGATGGAACCGCAGAGGGACGAGGCGGTACGCGGGGCCGCTCTCGCAGCCTATCGAAAATTCGCTTCGTTGGGACCTGGTTGGAAGGCGGACGTCAAGTCGACGGCACAGTCGCTAATGTCAGATCGCAATCCGTCGATGCGCAAGCGCGCTCGAGAGGTTATTCAAGAGCTTTAGTCAAACTCTCGCAAGCGTGATGCGGTGGCTCTTCTCCATAGCTGTAACGGCGGCGTGTCATCTTCTGCTCGGTTGGGCATGGGGTGTCGCCGGTGGCATTCTGGCTGGCTGGCTGTGGACCACCGGTGGATGGTGGAGAGGCGCGGTGGTCGTGGGCAGTGTTTGGGCAGGCCTGACCTCGTATACTGTTGCCGTCGCCACCGGGCCGGCTATGGAATTGCATCGGATACTCGCAGGAGTTTCGGGTCTTGTGCCGAGCTTTGCGGTACCCCTTATCATTGTCGCCGTCGGTTTTCTTATTGGACTCTCTGGAGGACTTGTCGGCTCGGGATTACGAAAACTGGTCCGGCCTGTGGCCGCGCCGACGGCTGCAGCATAGAGTAGAGCATCGAGTAGAAAGGACATATACAACATGACTGAAAACGTACGAAACCTGTTAGAGCGCGTAGACGCGCTCGGGAGGTATCTTTGACGTCGCCGAGCGACGAAAGCGAATTGATGCTCTGAGCGAGAAGCGTCTCGACCCGAATTACTGGAATGATCCTACCGCCGCTCGCAAGGTGGAGCAGGCCCTCGCCGCCGAAAAGACCTGGCTGACGGCATGGGACGATATCAAGCGAAGGGCGGATGACATCCGGACGCTGGTTGAAATGGCCGAGGAGGAGGAGACAGATCTCAGCGGAGAGATCGATGCTGAGGCGGCGGCAATGGAATCGTTGGTCGAAACACTTGAACTCCGGAGCATGCTCAGCGAACCGGACGACGTGCGTAATGCCATCCTGACAATTCACCCCGGTGCCGGTGGCACGGAGAGTCAGGATTGGGCGGAGATGCTTCTGCGAATGTACACGAGGTGGGGAGAGAAGCACGACTATAAGGTGGAAATGCTCGAGTTCCAGGAGGGTGAGGGTGCGGGCATCAAGAGCGCCTCGATTCAGGTAGAAGGCTCGATGGCCTATGGCTATCTCAAGGCCGAGTCGGGCGTGCACCGACTGGTACGTATATCTCCATTTGATTCAAGCGGAAGGCGTCATACGTCGTTCGCCAGCGTATTCGTGTATCCGGAGGTAGACGACAGCATCGACATCGAGCTAAAGTCGGATGAGGTGGAGATGCAGACCTTTCGCTCCGGCGGAAAGGGCGGGCAGAACGTCAACAAGGTTGAGACCGGCGTCCGGCTCATCTGGACCGGTGCACTGTCGGACGGCACACAGCAGCGTGTCGTCGCGGAGTGCACGGAAGAGCGAAGCCAGTTGCAGAACCGCGAGCGCGCGACGACGATGCTCAAGAGTCGGATCTATCAGCTGGAGCTTGCGATTCAGGAGGCCGCCAAGAATGCGGTGGAAGGCAGCAAGAAGAAGATCGAATGGGGAAGTCAAATCCGTTCATACGTGTTTCAGCCGTACACCATGGTCAACGATCATCGGACCGAAACCAAGGTGACGGACATACAGTCGGTAATGGATGGTGATCTTG
>JABDKH010000014.1 GCA_013002345.1 Rhodothermales bacterium | reverse complement strand
CCATGTAACTGGAAGCGCCTGCGAGATGGGTCCATACAACACGGAAGACGCCTGAGTGCGGGCATCCGGCACTTTGACGTACGCAAGGGCCATGAACAGGATTCCGAGCAGCAGCACGGCCTTGAATGCACCTGCCGCCGACCCGATCGCTCGATTGACGGTCGTCAGTTTCAATACCTCCAGCACCGTCTCAAAGAACTTGACCAGCAGTATGACAGCAAGATGGAACACAAGGAACACGACGATGAACCCCACCACCGGAGCATACTGCTCGGACACGCCCATCAGATCTGTCACGACACGTCCCACCGGCTGCATCAGCTGGAGCGCAATAAGGAACCCGAATAGCAGGCTGGCAACGCTGCTCACCTGGCGTATAACGCCCGTGCTGAACCCATGCACTACACCGGCAGCGAGACAGACAAGAATGAAAATATCCAGAGCATTCATAATGACGTAATCACTGAAGGATCAATGTGTCTTGCTTAGCAGGTCTTTGACTACCTGATTGATGCGCCGGCCATCAGCCTTCCCTTTCAACGCAGCCATGGCATTTCCCATGACCCTTCCCATGTCCGCGATGGATTCGGCTCCAACCGCTTCGATCGCCATCTCTACTACGGACCGGATCTCCTCATCGCTTGCCTGAGCCGGAAGATATTCCCGGATGATCTCGAGCTCCTCTCTTTCACTACTCTCCAGATCCGGACGTCCCCCCTGGGCGAACTGCTCAATCGAGTCCTCGCGCTGCTTCGCCTGTTTCTGAAGCACAGCAAGAATCTCCGCCTCCGTCAGGCCCTTCTCCCCTTTGCCGCGCTTTTCGATTTCCTTCTGTTGAAGGGCTGCGCGTATGGATCGCAAAGTTCGCGTACGCGCCGCGTTCTTGCTGCGCATCGAGTTCTTAAGGTCGCTGTCTAGTCTCTCCTGGAGCATGCCTGTTCAAATTGGACGCGATGGCGCGGATAGGTGCTGCCGACAGGAATCACGAAACCGCATGTCCGCCAAGAAACGACGGGAGCGGAGTATAGATCCGCGCCGGCTATCTGAGAATCAAACGTACGGCAAACAGACCCGCACCGGCTTGCATCACGCCGAGGGCGACGCCGGAGTATGTGTCGTACCGTTTGATCGCAGGACGAAGCGCAGGGTCACCAGTCTCCACGTAGCGGTCGTAGCGCCGATCCGCCTTGAATTTGAAGTGCACGGCCACGCCTCCGGCGACCAGAGCCGTCCCGATGGCGGCATAGTCAATCCATCGGCGGCGAGACGGCGGTGGACTCAGTGCGAAGCGGGATACATCTCCGGTCTCTTCGAGCGGTTCCAGTCGAATGACATGCAGATTCCACAACTCTGCTCCGGGCACAACGCTCTCTGTCTTGAAATCGGCAAGACTGAAATCCAGAACCCCTGTGAGGGGCGTCGTGCTCTCGACAGTTGACGGTGTGAAACCCAGCTTTCGCACCACCAGCCCGTCGCGAAGAGAAACCTCGGCGTCGTACGGTGTGGATTCGAGGCGATAGTAGTAAGGAAAATCGAGATGAACCACGATGGTATCTCCCGGCGTTCCGGAATGGATTCGGGTTACGACCGGTGGAATGGACCAGCTGAATTGGTCAGCTGCAACAAGTCTGATCTCATGTCCGCCCAGACCCATACTGAAAAATCTTTCGTTCGCTGTCCCCAGCAGAATCTGATCTGCGTACACGAGGGCATCGGGGACGTTTGTATCGAGCTGAAGGACCACAGCAGCCTGCTGACCCATCGTCACGGACGGAGCCAGCGCAAGAATACAAGTGATCAGTATGTACTCGGATACTCTACTCATTCCGAGCGACCTCAAGCTGCGACGGAGAGAATCGATACACGTGGCGCGGCTCACTCAGGAAGTAAACGCCACCCGGCCCGACGGCGGGCGCCGACTTGATCCGACCCTTCACCTTCGCGCTCCATACCTCAGTGCCCGATGCAAGATCGAATCCATGTGCCGTTCCGGCCATCGTTCCTACGAATACGCGTTCTCCCGATATCGCGGGAGCAGCCGTGATCGCACCGCTGGCCTGCCAGGTCCATTGAACCGTGCCGTCGCGGACGGAAAGGGACTGCAGAACGCCGTCGGAGCCGCCGAACACTATTCCCGATTCTGACGCCGCCGGCGTCGCGAACTTCACCCGTTTGTCCGCTCCTCGATAGCTCCAGACGATTCGTCCCGTGCGTGCGTCCAGTGAGTAGAGACTGGCGCGCGTCGTCGGGACATACAAGACGCCGCTATGTGACGACATCGACGCATACACGGGCGCGTCCAGATTCTGACTCCAGACAATGGTCCCCGACGCCAGATCAATCCCGAATACCATGCCTTTATCATCCGCGACGGCCACAATATCACGACCGACAAGGACTGGCGTCCCTTTCAGTGAGGCTCGATCGTCCAGTTTCCTGGTCCAGGTAACTTCACCCAGCGCAGATAGCGCGTAGACAGTAGACGTCGCGTCCGAGAATACAATGGAGTTATCCGTTGCCAGAATGCCTCGCTCGACCGGTGTCGACTCGTACCTCCACAGTCTCCGGCCTGTGCTCAAGCTGTGCGCTACAATACCAGTCTTTCGTCCCCAGGCTACCGGGACAAATAGAACGCTTCCCGTAATGGCCGGTGATCCGTTGATCGATTCACCAAATCCCTTTACACCCGCTTTCTTCCCCTTCTCGGCTTGAATGGCGTGGACCTCACCTTTTCTTGTCGCCACCAGCACGTAGGCTCCCTTCAGTAACGGGGAGCCCGGTCCGAAGGCTGCGGAAGCATCATAATCCCAGGCAAGTTCAAGTGGTGTCGCAATTGTCGTGGGTGAAGCGTGGGACCTCTCCGATTCCCGTCCCTCTGTGAGCCAGTCGTCATCGGAGGACCGGCCGGTATGTTCTAATTGCAGCGTGTTGCAACCGACAATCGAGACGAGAATCGCGACGACGCTGACGACGTGCGACCTTCCCTGCACAATATCGGTGGTGACCATCACTAGAAATCCCAACCGAAGAAGAACTGCTTGAAGAAGCCATCCCGCGTCCTGAAACCATCTCGGTACTTCCATCCGAGGTCATACCTCAGTACAAACCCACCGAACAAATTAAGTCGAAATCCGAGTCCCGTCGCTCCGAGCGTCTCGCCGGCATTGATCGTACGCTGTTTGAGACCGTAGTCGTCATTCCAGGCGTGAGCAGCATCGAAGAACAGCGCACCGCGCAGGTTGACGATTCCGAACGGTGCAAGTATCGGGGTGATTAGAGATGGGGCCGTCAGGATCGGAAAGCGAAGCTCATGAGAGGTAAACCACATCTTCTGTCCCCGAACCGAAAAGAGACGAAATCCACGCAGATCCCAGCTCCCGCCGAGCACGAACAGCCTCGCCTCACGCCCCTGATTCCATCGTCCGTTGAACCGCGACGCGAGCGTGATGGATCTTCCGAATCGCACGTACTTCCTGAGGTCGCCGTCTACGGTGAAGTAGCTAACGTTTGACTCGCGAATGTCAGTCGTGTAGGCGGTCGACAGGCTGGCCCTCCAGCCGTCAATGGGGCCGTTGTAGTGATATAGCGCGTTGTCGTGGGTGAGCGTGATGGCGTTAGATAACAACAGCGCCGACCGGTCAATGCCACGGGCAGCTACCTCCTTGTGGCTCCAGTTAAGAGACGTTCCGAACTCCACGCGTCTGAACTTGGATAACGGATAGCTGATCGCGCCGAACCCGCCATATATCGTTTCAAAGAAACTCGGAAACTCGCTCGGGGCATCCGGGTCCGTCAGGTCGTATCGCCGGCCGCTGAATCTGTACAGGCCGTAGCCAATATTTGTCCGCTTGTGCAACTGAACCCGGCTCACCGCAAGGCTCAAGCGTTTAATGAAATCTTTCTGCGTATCGGCTGTGTTATATATGGTTACAAATAATCGATCGTCGCCAAGCATGTCAGAAAAGGACATGACTGCTCCGCCGATGGTTCCAAGTACCGCGCTCTGACTCACCTGCCCCTGCGCGAAGTCAAGCCGAT
>JABDKH010000013.1 GCA_013002345.1 Rhodothermales bacterium | reverse complement strand
AGACGCTGGCTGCGCATTGCGAACCGCGCCATCAGCCTCCCTCGCATACTGATGCTCGGGTTGGCCTGAAAGACATATGATCGGTTCCGCGACACGTCCTCGTCGGTTGCGAGCGGTGCAATAATCGGAACGCCATTCAGCTGAGCCACGCCCGCCGCCGCCTTCGCTTCATCGCTGTACAGTGGACCGATGATGATATCGACACGCTCCCGAATCAAATCCTCGGTTGCGTCCGCGGCGACGTCAGACCTGTTACCGCTGTCCCTGAAGATCATTCTGACCGGCATCTGTCCTCCGCCGGTCGTGTTATGCTCCTCAACCGCGATGCGGATCCCGTTAAACATCGACTGCGTGAGATCAAGCGACTCAGATTCGGTCGGAAGCAGAACTCCGAGCTTTATCAGGCGACCACGACGCTGCTCGGCGCGCATGGTCTCGGCCGCGAAACGCCGGGTCCGCTCCGCATCAGCCACGTAGCGACTTCGCGGAAACTCGCGCACGAACTGCGTCAGCAAATCGATCGCCTTCTGGTATTCACCTCTTCGGTAGTGGGACTTCCCCGCCATCAGCCACGCGGAAGTCGTCTTACGGTTTAGCGGGTAATCGGCATAAACACGCTCGAAGCGGCCCAACGCGCTTCCATAGAATTCCTGTTCGAACAGATCGAGTCCTTCTGCGAAAACAAACTCCGCTTCCTCATTGCGGAGTGCGTCGTCCTGACCCATCGCGGGCGGGGCGATCCACAAAAGTGACCATATCACGAAGGTGGCCGCATACCAACGCCTGATCTGTAATGCTGGAGCTACTCCCATTCGATTGTCGCCGGTGGTTTGGAACTGATATCGTAAACGACCCGGTTGATTCCGCGGATTTCATTAACGATACGATTTGACACGTGAGCAAGAAAATCGTGTGGAAGCTTGGCCCAATCGGCCGTCATTCCATCCACACTGGTTACTGCCCGAAGCGCACAGACGTTTTCGTAGGTCCGCTCATCTCCCATCACTCCTACGGAGCGGATAGGAAGGAGGACCGCAAACGCCTGCCAAACCTCATGATACTGCTCCTGATTGTGAAGCTCTTCGATGAAGACCGCATCGGCCTGCCGAAGCAGGTCCAGGTTCTCAGCGGTAATCGGCCCCAGTATCCGTACCGCCAGACCTGGTCCCGGAAAAGGGTGCCGTCCGACAATCGATTCAGGCACACCCAGTAGCCTTCCGATTGCCCTGACCTCATCCTTGAACAGCTCACGAAACGGTTCCAGGATCTCAAAATTCAGTTTCTCCGGCAGTCCACCAACATTGTGATGCGTCTTGATCGTGGCCGACGGACCCTTAAACGAAACACTCTCGATAACATCCGGATACAGCGTGCCCTGTGCGAGGTATTTCGGTCTTCTTCCCATCGCCGCTTCGACACGGTGCGTTGCCTCCTCGAAAATGTCGACGAACGTATTACCGATGATTACCCGCTTGCGCTCCGGGTCTTCCACGTTTTCAAGCCTTTCCACGAAGGTATCTGACGCATCCACGGCCAGCAACTTGATGTGGAAGCTATCGCGAAAAGTGTGCTGCACCTGCTCCCATTCACCCAGTCGCAACAAACCGTTGTTCACGAAGATGCACGTAACCTGGTCACCAATTGCCTGATGTAACAGGACGGCGGCAACCGATGAGTCCACGCCCCCGGACAAGCCGAGGATCACATGATCATCTCCCACGAGATCTTTGATCTCCGCAGTCTTCTCATCTATGAACGAAGCCGGTGTCCAATCTCCACGGCAACCGCAGATGTGACGTACGAAGTTTCCTACAATCCTTGAGCCTTCCTCCGTGTGAACGACCTCGGGATGAAACTGAACTCCGTAGATCCCACGTTCGACGTGCCGAACGGCAGCAATCGGAGCATTGGATGTGTGCCCGATTATCTCGTACCCGTCCGGGAGGGTCGTCAGATGATCACCATGACTCATCCAGACGCTGCTGGACGACGATACACCCGCCAATAGATCGCTGTCATTATCCACCAGGAGCGTAGCCCGACCAAATTCGCGCCGACCGGCTCGCTCCACACCGCCACCCTGGTTAAACGCTATCGCCTGGAGCCCATAGCAAATACCAAGCACCGGCACAGGTTTGTCCTCACCGTTTCGGAGGGACAGAAAAGACGGATTCAGCTGAGGGGCGTCCGGATCGTAAACTGATGACGGGCCTCCGGAGAGAATTATTCCCCTCGGCTGGGTTCGCATGATATCCGCAAAATCGGCCGTGCACGGAAAAATCTCAGAGAAAACCCCGTTCTCCCGAACTCGGCGAGCGATCAGCTGCGTGTACTGCGAACCAAAATCAAGAATGACAATTCTTTCGTGCATTACACGCTTCCGCAGCGGAGTCATGAGCCACGGGGCTCAGGCCGCGACGAGTTCCTGGTACTCGGAAGATGAGAGTAGGATGTCTAACTGAGATGCATCCTTCATCTCGATCTTGACCATCCAACCCCGTTCGTAAGGATCGTCGTTAGCCGCTTCCGGATTCGAATCGAGTTCCTCGTTGACCTCCGTGATGATCCCTGCCACCGGAGCGAATAGCTCCGAAACCGTCTTCACGGCTTCAACCGTTCCGAACACGGACTCGCTGTCGAGTTCCGTTCCGACCGGCTCCAGCTCAATAAAGACAATGTCCCCCAGCTCCGACTGAGCGAAATCCGTAATCCCGACTACGGCCGTCGTTCCATCGTCCTCTATCCGGAGCCACTCGTGGTCCTTCGTGTAGTGCAGGTCTTCTGGAAAGGTCATCTTGCTTTGCACCGAACGTTGTGATTAGTAGACCGCTGCGGGTGGCATCGCGCATGCCGATTCGAGATGATAACACCCGATCGCGGGATTTTCTAGCTAGGCGATCGGCTCGAGTTTGAACGTCTCAAGAAACTTGGTGTCGAAGTTACCCGCCCTGAAAGCCTCGTTCCTGAGCAATTGACTGTGAAACGGAATCGTCGTGTGCACGCCTTCGATTACGAACTCGTCGAGCGCTCTCTGCATCTTGTTGATTGCCAGGTCTCTCGTCTTCGCACGCACAATCAGCTTTGCAATCAAGGAATCGTAATGAGGCGGAATGACGTAGTCGGCGTAGGCATGAGTATCCACACGCACACCGTGGCCGCCAGGCGGATGGAACGTGCTGATCGCGCCCGGAGATGGGGCGAAACCGCGGAATGGGTTTTCGGCATTGATACGACACTCGATGGCGTGACCATCCATGACGGCGGGTTGATTCGAGACATTCTCACCCATCGCAACAAGAATCTGAAACTGAACAACGTCGCAGTCAGCGACATCTACTGTCACGGGATGCTCCACCTGAATGCGCGTATTCATTTCCATGAAATAGAATTCCTTTTTCGCATCCAGCAGGAACTCCACCGTACCCGCACCTTCGTAGTTCACGGCCCGGGCTCCCTCTACGGCTGCCTCACCCATTCGGTCGCGGAGGTCGGGATCGACGATGGGTGAAGGAGATTCCTCGAGCAACTTCTGGTGTCGCCGCTGTATCGAGCACTCGCGTTCTCCGTAGTGCTTCACACCACCTCTGCCATCACCGAGCACCTGGATCTCTATGTGCCTCGGCGAATCGACGAACTTCTCAATGTAGACGCCTCCATCACCGAACGCGGCTTCCGCCTCGTTGGACGCCGCTGCAAGCTGTGCCGCCAGCTCTCCGTCGTCCGTCACTACACGCATACCGCGACCACCACCACCCGAACGCGCTTTGACGATAACGGGATATCCGATGTCAGCAGCGATCGAAATGGCTTTCTTCGCATCGTCCACCACGCCGTCTGATCCCGGCACGACCGGGACACCCGCCTTCTGCATCGTTCGCTTCGCCAGGCTCTTGTTGCCCATGAGCCGTATCGTCTCCGCCGATGGACCGATGAACTTGATCCCGTGATCAACACAGATCTCACTAAAATCAGCGTTTTCAGCAAGAAATCCGTAGCCGGGATGAATCGCGTCGGCACCGGTGACTTCGGCCGCCGAGATGATCCGATCGATTCGAAGGTAGCTGTCGCGCGAGGGTGGAGGCCCGATGCAAACGGCCTCATCAGCAAATCGAACATGCAGCGAGTCGCGATCTACCGTGGAAAAGACAGCAACCGTCTTGAGACCCATCTCGTGACAGGTACGGATGATGCGGAGGGCGATCTCCCCTCTGTTGGCGATAAGAATCTTCTTCATGCGGACGACATGGGGGTGAAGATCGGACGGTCCGGGATTGGTGCTTACCCTGGATCAGCCGGGCTCGATGGCAAACAAGGGCTGATCGAACTCCACGGCCTGCGCGTTGTCGACGAGGATCTTGCGGACGACGCCGGACATCTCGGCCTCGATCTCATTCATCAGTTTCATGGCTTCGATGATGCAGAGCACCTGGCCGCTGCTGACCGTGTCGCCAACCTCAACAAATGGTGCCGCGTCAGGTGAGGATGATCTGTAGAACGTGCCGACGATCGGCGCCTTCACCTCCACCATATTCGATACGGCTGCAGGCGTCGAGGCGCTCACTGTGTGGCCGCCTGAAGTTTGTGCAGCGGGCGCGAGTGGTGGTGGTCCGTAGCCGCCCTGAACCGGATACGGCGGCGGCATATACGACATCGCCGGCTGAAACGTAACGTTGGGGCTCTCCTTCCGCACTACGATCTTGAGTCCATCTTCCTCTAACTCAACTTCCGCCACGTCGCTCTCCGCCACGAGTCGGAGTAGGTCGCGAATCCGGTCAAGGTCCATGTGTGTGCTCTTCGTTTGCGCCCCGCGGGGCCTGTGCTTAGTCGGCTAGTTCGATGACGCGCGCGTGATGTACGCTCCCGTCTCAGTATTGACTCGCACGACATCGCCTTCGTTGATAAAGAGAGGGACGTTCACGGACGCACCGCTTTCCAGTTTCGCGGGCTTCGTCGCTGCCGTCGCTGTATCGCCCCTGACGCCGGGTTCTGTCTCGACGACGGCCAGATCAACCGACTTCGGTATCTCGGTCGTTAGAGCCGCTTCCGTCTCCGCGTGGAACAGGATATCGATCATCCCACCCTCCTTGACGAACTCGCGACCGGGAACGCTTTCCGCCGGCAACTGGAGTTGCTCGTACGTGTCTGCGTTCATAAAGTGCAGGCCAAGATCATCCTGATACAGAAACTGGTGTGGTCGACGCTCAATGCGGGCGGTCTCGACCTTTTCTCCAGCGCGGAAGGTGTTGTCCATCGTACGCCCTGTGCGGACGTTCTTCAACTTCGTACGAACGAATGCACCCCCCTTGCCGGGTTTCACGTGCTGAAACTCCGTAATCGTCCATAAATCGTCATTCCAGACGATTGCGAGACCATTGCGAAAATCACTCGTCGATGCCATTCTGTACGTTTGTGTCGTGGCGCCAAAGAAGAATATAGCCCGCCTTCGAGGCGCCAGTCAATTTGGATTGTGACCCGGATCCGTCACTTCTTGAAGCGCTTGATCAGGTCCTGAACACGCTTTTCGTCGATCTCCCCGGCCGAGGTATCAGGTCGTGCCGTCTGCAGGTTGCCGGCGGGGCTCCGGCGGGTTGCAGTCGGCTGCACAGGCGGGTTTCCCGCCCGCTCGCGAAGGCGGCTCTCGATCTCGTCAATCCACGACCCGTGCGCTGGCGATCGCGTGGTCTTCTGACCGGCCGACGTACCTCGGCGCTGCTCAGCAGGCGGGTTAACCGGATCCGTTTCGAACGCGAGGCGCTTGTAGTTCAACAGGTGAAGCGGAGAAATATTGTCGCTCGTGATTGAACCGCCCGTCGTGCCCGGGCCCAGAGTCATCGCAGGGAAGAGCGCGGTTGTAAACCCGACCGAGCCAAGAGCCGCCACCGTGTTTACGACAATCCGCATCGCCGGCTTTTCGAGGGCGAACGCCTCAATGATTCGGTCATTCTCACAGTGCAGACCAAGCGTGTGACCCATACCGCCAAAACCGAGCACTTCGATACAGCGGTCGCACCCGGCTTCCCATCCATCAGCCGTGTAGAATGACAAGATGGGAGAGAGCGTCTCCGAGGACAGCAGCTCATTCTTACCGACCATTTCCACTTCGGCGACGAGCGCCCGGGTCGACGGTGGTACAGAGAAACCTGCCAACCCGGCGACATGTGAGGGTGACCGCCCCACCTGCTCCACGTTCAGCCGCCCGTTCACGAACAGAACATCTCGAAGTTTCTGTTTCTCCCGCTCGTCGACGACGTATGCGCCCTCCGATCTCAGGGCGTTCAACAAACGGGTACGGATCGGAAGATCGGCAACGATACTCCGTTCTGTAGAACAGAGCGTGCCCCAGTCAAACGACGCCCCGTACACAAGGTCCGCCGCCGCTTTGGTCACGTCAGCGGATCGATCCACGAAGACCGGCACGTTACCAGATCCGACACCGTAGGCCGGTTTGCCCTTCGAATAGGCTGCCTGCACCATCGCCGTACCACCGGTGGCCAGGATCACGTCGGTATGATCGTGCTCGAGCAGTTCGTTCGTGCCGGCGAGCGATACATCCTGAAGGCAGCCGAAGAGCCCCGGGGGCGCTCCAGCATCGTAGGCTGCATCGGCTACGACGGCAAGTGCGCGCCGCGTGCATCGAACCGCACGTGGATGTGGACTCATGACTATTCCGCACCGCGCTTTCGCAGATATGATCGCCTTGTACATCGCCGTCGATGTCGGATTCGTGGACGGAATCAGTGCAGCGACCACACCCATCGGAGTTGCGACCTCCCAGATCGAACCACCCTCCGGCCGATTAATGATCCCCGCCGTGTTCATCCCGCGCATTCGCTCATGAAGTGTCTTCGTAGCGAACAGGTTTTTCTCTGTCTTGCTGTCTATCCGGCCGAAGCCGGTTTCTTCATGTGCCCGGCGCGCCAACTCGGAGGCCGCGCCGGCACCTGCCCCGGCCATAGCAGCAACGATATGATCAACTTTGTCCTGCGTGAACTTCGAATACGTGTGCTGTGCGGCATGCGCCTGCTCCACGAGTTCGCGAGCTTGCTGAATCGAGGTAAGGTCGGGATCCATGAAGGTGAGCGATCAATTCGATGGAAAGTCGGCCGTCACTGACCGCTGCCGTCAAAGAATTGACGACTTTCCGGCACTATTCGACCGATTTTGACCGTTAATATAGGTGTCTACCGACGATATCGGCCGAGACCTTTCAGGACACTGTCCGGAATCAATTTGGCTCCCCGAAGCAAGAAACCCAAACGCGCCCCCGCCGAACGACACGGTGGTCCACCGGGCGACCCCGCTCAGATCAATGAGGAGCTTCTTGCGGCCTACCTGGCAGGCACTCTCAGTGATAATCAGCGACTCGAGGTGGCCCGGCACCTCGCGACCAGCCCGGAAGCACGAGAAGTGCTTTCAATGGCGTACGCAGCCATGCTCGCCGAGCGCAGGAACAGCGCCCTCTGATCGCCGGAAGAGTCTCATCGGGGGATTGTAGTTGATATCGAGGCGCCGGACCTTGTAATGGGTGGCTCGTCGGCGGTTGAGAAGGTGTCAATTTGCGGCCTCAGGCCCCAAAGGCCTCCATTCGGGTGTGAATGCGGTAGTACCTTCACGGCGCGGCACAAGATTTGTGTCAGCGACTAGTGCACTTCCAATTCTCGTGTTATAAAAGGCACATGGACGACTCCGCTACATTTGCTCCCAGAACGCTTTTCGGCATTGACAGTGTCGATCAGTCGTGGGGTGGACTCTTTGCGGGAGGCCGCTACCTGACCTACGGAACAAACGCCAGCGGTCGCAGCCTTCTGCCCCCAGCGTTTATCGCTGCAGCAACCCGGTCGCTACAGACTTCGCTTCTCGTTTCACGTCTGCGGAGCGCCGATCTGGCCATTCAGGCCACGTCTCTTGGTTTTGACCTCCCGCAGGCGGTTAATAGTGGCCTTCTCCGCGTCAGCCGCACACCGTTCGAGCTTGAATTGATCGACCGCGACGACGACTCCCTCGAGTCGTCGCTCAAGGTCCTCGCCAGCCTCATCGTAGATGCGACGGCCGATCGAGTCGTCATCGATGACTTCAGCGCCTTCGCCCGATTCTCGTCCTTCGATCGGTTCCGCACCGCATTCGCTCGCCTCATAACCGAACTTGAACATATCCCGTCGACGATTCTGTTCGGCATGCCCGAGCCCGCCAACGATGCATCGCGGCGGATCATCGACTATATGAGTACCCTGATGACCGGGTGCCTGCGCGTTCACCTGGCCTGCGTCGACGGGTTCTCGCAACGAACGATCTCTCTCATTCCTCAGATCGGCCACGTCACGCGCCGTGTTGACGTCGGGTGGCAGCTGGAACATGTTGTTGCGAGAGCCGACGATGTTGCGAAATCACTGCAGCGCCTTCGCGGAACGACGGCCTTGCCGTCAGTTGCTGAGGTGCCACCTGTTGCACCGACGCCGCCATCCGATGCGACGACGGAGGAGCCAACTGAAGAGACGGATCTGTGGGTCCCGACACATCAAGAGCCTGTCATTGACCAGACCGTGTCCGTCGATGCAACACCTGACGAGCCATCGTCATTTGAATTCTCAGTCGAACCCGCGCCTCCGACACCTGTTGAAGACGCCGGGCTTGTCTTCCTCAACCGCGAAAGATTCACTGACGAACTGCAGCTCTACTTCGACGACTACGAGACTTCGGGTTCTTCGTTTACCCTCGTCGCCATGCGAACGGAGGATCCAGACGACGGCACAGGGTCGGACGACTTCAGAGAAATCATTCAGGCCCTTCAGAACGTGCTGAAGCGAGAAGACTCACTGTTCGCAGACCCGATAGTCGAACGCATCATTGTCATCCTCGGAGACGGCAAATCAGACGAGGCACAGAACCTGTTCGCGTCGGTGAAGAACCGGCTACGCGAAACCGCTCCGGACAAGGCAGACCATCTCCTGAATGTTGTCGCGGCCGTGGTCGTTCCCGACGGGAAGCCCTTCACGACGGCAGAAGAATTCGTACGGTACGTCCTCGACGAAGAAGACTAACGACCTTGCGACTATTTGAACGTGCGCTTACGGGCCAGGACCGACGTCAGGTCATCAAGGCCCACAGGCCCGTTGCGATACAGGAACGGTTCAGCGAATTGAGCACCGATGGGGTAGCCGTACGATCTGGCACGCGCCTCCGTCCATTCGAAGAACGCCGGGTTTGAAACATACGTCTCCGGCTCATTGGACTTCGCTTCGTAGTCTGCATTGAAGAACTGGCTTTTGAACGCCTGCACTGCGCGGGTTCTCTGATCCCAGAAGTCGGATACGTCAACGACAAACGTTGGATCGAAAGGGATCGACTGCATATAGTGGAGGACGTGATCTGGTCGATGCGGCTCCTGTGGTGTACCGTCTGAGGCGAGTGTTTCAATCTTGCGGAGGCCGGAGTAGAAGACGGAAGCCGTCGCAAGTTCGGTTGCCGCTCCATGATCCGGATGTCGGCAAACCGGTGCGCCGACCAGAACCGTCGTTGGTCGATAGCGCCGAATCTGCTGGATGAGAAGGAGTCGATTCCGAAGGTTGTTCTCGATGTTGCCGTCCGGAATCTTCAAGTTCTCCCGAACACGGACCCCCATGATCGTCGCAGCGGCGGCAGCCTCCTCTCGCCTCTCTTCGACCGACCCGCGCGAACCGAGTTCTCCTTGCGTCAAGTCAATGATGCCAACGGCCAACCCGCGCGCAGTGAGCGAACAGATGGTTCCCCCGGCCCACAATTCCACGTCGTCCGGGTGTGCCGCTATCGCGAGAACGTCGATCGAATCTTCTGTCACAGCTTTCTCCGATCTCTACGAGATCATTCCACAACCAGGTTGACAATCTTGCCGGGAACGTAGATCTCACGCCTTACAACCTTTCCTTCCAGGTGCCGGGCCACGTTCACATCGGCACGTGCGGCAGCAAGGACAACCTCCTTGTCGGCATCCGGCGCGACCGCTACGGAGCCACGTACTTTCCCGTTAACTTGAACAGCGACGTGGACCTGCTCCTCGCGCAGCAACTGCTCGTCCACCGAAGGCCAGGATGCAAACGCCAGCGATTCCTTGTTTCCCATCCTGTGCCACAGCTCTTCCGCCATGTGGGGAGCCATCGGGGCGAGGAGCAAGATGAACGTATCCGCAACACGTCGCGGAATCCGCTTCAATGCAACCATTTCGGAGTTCAACTCGATGAGTGCTGCAATGGCGGTGTTGAAACTCAAACGGTCAAGATCATCCGTCACACGTCTCACCGTTCGATTCAGAAGGCGCCCAAGTTCGTCATCTGGATCTTCATCCGTAACGAGCAGTGTGTCTGTGTCCTCATCGACGAGGTTCCGCCAGACACGGTTCAAGAAGCGATGTACGCCGATGATGTCTCGCGTGGACCACGGCTTGGATGCTTCAAGCGGCCCCAGGTACATTTCGTAGAGTCGGAAGGTGTCGCAACCGAACTCGGCTGCTATCTCATCGGGGCTCACGGCATTCTTCAGACTCTTTCCCATCTTGCCATACTCCTGCGTGACCGGCGCACTCTCGTGGAAGTACTCCTTCCCCGATTCGCCCTGCACGTCAGCAGCCGGACGATTGTCCTGGTCGACGACCTTCTCAGAGTCGACGATGACTCCGCGCTCGTCCCGATACGCGTAGGCCTGAATGTATCCCTGATTGATGAGGCGGCCGAAGGGTTCAGGTCCCGATACATAGCCCAGATCGAATAACACCTTGTGCCAGAAGCGGGCATAGAGCAGATGTAGCACGGCATGCTCAACGCCCCCCACATACAAGTCCACCCCGCCCGGAGCCATCCAGAACTCCTCCAGTTCCTTGCCGACGAAGTGCTCGCTATTCCACGGCTCGATAAAGCGGAGATAGTACCAGCATGAGCCAGCCCATTGGGGCATCGTGTTTAACTCGCGCTCGTACCGCACGCCGTCCACGATGACGTGCCGCCACGATTCCGGTGCCCGACCCAATGGTGGACGCGGAGGATCGTCCGGGTTGTCGCTCGTCTGTGGCCTGAAGTCCTCCATCTCCGGCAGCACTACGGGGAGATCATCTTCCGGGACAGCATGAATCGAACCGTCCGGACCGTGGAGTATTGGAAACGGCTCACCCCAGTAGCGCTGACGACTGAATAACCAGTCGCGCAGTTTGTACTGAATAGCCTGTTCACCCAGATCGTGTTCGGCAAGCCACCCGGTTATCAACGTTTTGGCTTGATCCGTCTCAACACCATTTAGAGATACATCAGCATTTGCGGAGTTGACTCCGAATCCCGCTCCTGTAAATGTTTCCTCCAGCGCCGCCGGATTGGCCAGGTAGGCTTCCTGCTCGATGTCACGCTGCTGTAACCAGGCGGCATCGGGTATCACCACGGGGCGAATATCCAGATCGAATTGTTTCGCGAACTCGAAGTCGCGTTGATCGTGTCCGGGAACGGCCATGATGGCCCCTGTACCGTATCCCATAAGGACATAGTCGGCGATCCAGATCGGAATCTCTTGACCGTTCACCGGATTGATCGCATATCCTCCAGTAAACGCACCGGTCTTCCGCTTGCCCTCCGCCATACGATCGACCTCGGTCATGCCAGCCGCATCGCTCTGGTATTTGCGTACCTCCGAACGGTGTTCGGGTGTCGCGACGAGGTCGACGAGCGGATGCTCCGGTGCGAGGACCATGTAGGTCGCACCAAACAGAGTATCGGGTCGTGTCGTGAAGACACGGATCACGTCCGGAAGACCGCCGATCGCGAAATCGACCATTGCACCCTGGCTACGACCGATCCAGTTTCGCTGCATGATCTTGATCGGCTCTGGCCAGTCGACCAGCTTCAGGTCATCCTCAAGACGGTCCGCGTACGCCGTAATCCGAAGCATCCATTGCTTCAGCGGACGTTTGAATACCGGGTAATTGCCACGCTCGCTTCTGCCCTCGTTCGTAACCTCCTCGTTTGCAAGAACAGTCCCAAGGGCGGGGCACCAGTTGACCGGAACTTCCGCCATGAAGGCGAGCCGATACCCCGCGAGTACGTCCTGCCGCTCTACTTCGTTGAGAGACGACCAGTCCTCGCCAGTCGCAGGTGCCTTGCTGCCGTCATCAAATGCAGCGATCAGCTCGTCGATCGGACAAGCCTTCGACAATTCCCCGTCGTAGTAGCTGTTGTACAGTTTGAGAAATATCCATTGCGTCCACCGATAGTACTCCGGATCTGTCGTGGCTACTACCCGGCTCCAGTCATAACTCAAGCCAAGACGCTTGAGTTGACGAAGCATATTCTCGATGTTCTTCTGAGTCGTGATCCGCGGGTGAACGCCGTGCTCCACGGCAAACTGCTCGGCAGGAAGACCGAACGCATCGAAGCCGATGGGGTGCAGCACTTCAAGTCCCAGCATCCTCTTGTATCGCGCAACGATGTCGGTCGCAATGTATCCCAGCGGGTGGCCGACGTGCAGTCCGACGCCGGACGGGTAAGGAAACATGTCGAGGACATAGAACTTCTCCAGATCCCCTTTCGGATGCCGATTCGTGGCAAAGACAGACTCCGTCTCCCAGAATCTCTGCCACTTTTCCTCGATCTCCGTGAATGGGTAGCTCGCCATGTACTCACTGCTGTGATTTCGGTGGGGCCGCGACCTCACCCGTTTCGCACTTCGAACATCCTCCGACCGGCAATAATACGATTCCGAGTTTGAATTTGGGGTTGATATGATTCCCGAGTGCGATTGTCATTAGCGTCTTTGGCGTATGCTCCCATGCTAACAATTTCCCGGCCGCGCAGATACCTCGACGATGGACATAGCTGAATTACTGAGACGGACACGTACGATCGCCGTTGTGGGCCTTTCCCCGCGGTCGACCCGCACCAGCTACAAGATAGCGGTGTACCTGCAGGAGGCCGGATACACTATTGTTCCAGTCAACCCGCACAGGGACGAACTGCTTGGTGAGCAAGCCTATCCATCTTTGCTTGACATCCCCGATTCCATCTCCCTCGATCTGGTGGATGTATTCAGAAGACCGGAATTCATGGAGGGCGTCGTGCGTGAGGCCATCGCCCGCAGGGATCGGTCGGGCAACAATCCCGTAATCTGGACGCAGATTGGCGTCTCGTCATTCGAGGCCGAGGAACTGGCGAACGAAGCCGGGATACCGTACATCCGCAATCGCTGCACTCTGGTCGAACACAGCCGACTCCTGACCTGACGTCAGGCCGGGCTACTTGCCAGTTAGCACGTCGAACCGAGTCATTTCCTCCTTCAGACGAGAACGCATGGCGTTCAGTCTCGGATCGTCTCGCTGTTCGGCGATCGAATGGATCTCATTGAAAAACCAGCGCTGCTGATCCGGATCGCCCTGCAACGCTTTCCGCATCCGGCCGCGGCTGAAGACATCGACACCGTTCTTCAGGCTCTTGTTGATGGTCCACAGATTGTGCAGTTTGTCCGCAACACTGATCGCCACAGCCCCGTCCGAGGCGTTCCGGAGGCGTTCGATGTAGCCGATCTTCCGATCCCGCCATGGTCGATTTCGGCCGCTGGCATCAAGCTTCTCTTCCGAAACTTCCCGTACAAGCTCCGCGACACTCGCGCCCATCAGATCGGAGAGATTCTCGTAGCGAAAACGTGCTTCCCAGCGATTCTCATCTTCGATGACGTCGTGAAGGAACGCTGCGGCCACGGTTTCATCATCCCATCCTGCCCGCTGAACAATCATTGCGACACTGGTCACATGCGATACGACCGGGACCTTGAGGTACTCATCATCGGGCACCTCAAACGGTTCATCTCGCCAACGACTCTTTCGATACGTGCGATCATGCCACTGGGCTGAAAGCTCGATTGCCTGCTCTACAAGCGGAGAAAACGGGAGCGGCTGTTTCGAATCACTTTGTGGGCGCTGATCCTCCATAACCTTCAGGAACCCACCATGATTGCCTGATGCTCACGAGTATCTGTAGACATCGCAGACATCAGATCTTCCGTGAACCCCAGCCCATACTTGTTCAGGAACTGGATGACGGACAGGCCGCGCTCCTGGAGGCTTCCGCCCGGATACAGGTTCTCCTGGAGGCGTTCAAGCCGACTGCGGTCCTCATCGTGATGCCGCTTCTCCGCCTTCAGCACTTTGCCCTGCAGCTTCTTCCACTCGTTGTGCAAATTTGCACGTGTCGCTTCAAGGACTTTGGCGAGAGTCGCGTCCGTGCTTACAACGACCGGTCTTATCTCCTCGATGGACTGATCAATACGACGCGCGGCATCTTCAAATCGGGCCGGCAAGTCAACATCCAGCTTGTCCAGGATGACCTGCTTGAAGAGCCCTTCGAGGTCAGATCCTATGTCCGGGATACTCAGGTTGTACCGGGCCAGGATCTTCTGAATCCTAGCTTCCACGAAGGTCACGCTTGCCCTCGGATACACAGCCGGCATGGGCTGACCGGCCCAGTCGTAAACCGGCTTGAACTGGGCGAAGTAGGCCACCTCGCCCGGTCCGCCGACATACGCCAGAGTAGGCAGCAGCCGGTCCTGAAGAATCGGCCGAAGCACAACATTTGGACTGATGGCGCACGGATCCGATTCGATCAGCGCGATTAACTCGTCTCGCGTAAGGGTACCATCGTGATCGCGAATTGAAAACCGATCACCGGATGACTCGGCATCAATGGCAGATCGGCCCCGGTCATCCACGTAGAAAAGATTGGTGGGTCGGACTCGTACCTGCGCGTGATAGTCCTTTGCCAACTCCTCGCTGACGCGCAACACGCGCTCGGCCACGTCGGCAGATTCCTTGACCTCTTTTACGAAGAGCGGAACGGCCGCATCCTTGAAACCGCGGTGGTCGGGCGAAATAAGGACAAGTCCGGATGACGGAAAGAGCGCTTTCAGAAATCTCGCAAATGCGTCTCTGAATGTCGTTCCGGGTTCATACGTGTCCCGAAGCAGATCCATGACCTCGTCGCGAAACTCGGTTGGCGGAAGCTCACTTTCTACTTCGCCAATCAGGTCGTCGATGGATGGGCCGAGCGGCAGCCGCCCCACCGGACCATAATTCCCCTTCGGCATCGGTGGCCCGGAGTCGTAATCGATCGAGACCAACCCCCTGGAACCGATGATACGGGTACTGCGGACTTCGTCGAGGTCGTGGTCCTCGCCTTCGAGCCAGAAGACCGGGACCACCGACCGGCCCGCGGTTGACAACTCCGCAGCAAGCTTGACCGCCGTGGCTGTCTTGTAGATCGTGTAAAGTGGTCCGCCGAAGAGGCCGACCTGCTGGCCGGTAACAACTGCGACCGAATCTTGATTTGCAAGGCTTTCGATGTTCAGGCGCGTGGCTTCGTCAAGGCCCCACTGCTCATTCTGCTCCAGGAGCACGTTCACCAGGAGGTCCCGGTCGCGTTCGATCGAGAGAACGCGGTCGCAGTGAGCCTGCAAGCGTACTGGGTCACGATAGTCGACCGCGAAGTAACGGGAGACCCGATCGAACTCTTCGCAATAGTCGGTGAACAGACGGTTGAAGCCAGGAAGTGTACTGAACGGAAGCCGGCGTGACGTTAGAGTCAGAGGGGCGTTGGGATTCATTCGTACCGTACTTGAAGTCTTGCTGTATCCGTCATCAACGGTACGAGGGCGCCATGCGTAGTCACGTCGTGCGAACGGATCCCGTGTCTCCGATAGTCCTCTCGGGACTCAGCTTTTGTCGCCGTCGTGGCGCTCGATATCATCGCGAAGCTGCGCTGCCCGCTCGTAGTCCTCATCCTGTATTGCTTTCGAGAGCTGTTCCTTCAGTCGCTCAATGGGCGAGACCGGAACGGCCGGCTCATCTTCCTCGAGCTCCTCCTCGGACACGGAGACGCCTTCCTCATCGGACGGTATTCCGGCCTCTTCCAACACGCTCGGCGCGACGTAGATGGGTGCATCGACACGAACCGCAAGTGCGACGGCATCGCTAGGACGCGCGTCGAGCTGGTCCTCTTCGCCTTCGTGTATGTATCGCACCTTCGCGAAGAAGGTGCCCTCTCGAAGCTCGTCGATCACGACATCGAGGACCTGTGCTCCTACCGACTCGAACAGGTCTCTCAGCAGGTCGTGGGTCATCGGGCGGGGGGGTTGGATCTTCTCGAGTTCGAGTGCAATCGCCTGGGCCTCGAACGCCCCGATGATGATCGGAAGACGTCGGTTTCCCTCGATTTCGCCAAGAACCAGGGCATAAGCGCCACCGCTCGAGGGACTTGTGGAGAGACCGATAATGTCGACTTGAATGAAATCCATTAAACCTGTGGAACTCCCGATTTCGTTCGATGAGGCGGCGGGTACGGGCCCTGGACTAACATAGCGCCGTTTTCAACGCGGTCAAAAAGGCCTTGTTCTCATCCGCAGTGCCCACACACACCCGGACATAACCTTCCAGTTCCGGATAACCGCTCATGTCACGGATCAATACGCCCGAGCCGGCTACTCGCTCGAACAGTTCACGCGAGCCGATCGGTGACTTGAAAATGATGAAATTGGCACTAGAGGGTACGTGCTCGACTCCCAGTTCGGTGAGCGCACGACCAAGGGCCTGCGTTCCCTGCTGCATTGCCGCCACTCGTGAGCGAACGTAATCTGGACGCTGCAGCAACCGGATCGCAGCTCTCTGCGCGAATTCGCCGATCATGAAGGGGAGCCTGGCCTTCAGTAACTCCCGGATTACATCGGGGTGAGCGACCAGGAATCCGACACGCAGGCCGGCGAGCCCGACTCCCTTGGACAGGGTTCGCATAACGATCGTGTTTGGATAGTCCTCAATAAGAGGCAACGCATCCGGTTCACGACCGAACTCGACGTACGCCTCGTCCACCAGAACAAATCCGCGCGCCGCACGGAGGATGGCGACGACCTCATCTCGGGTCATTTCCAGACCAGTCGGATTGTTCGGGGTCGCAATTACCGTGAGAGCAGGATCCTCCTCGCGGATGGCTTCCACAATCGCATCGGTGTCAAACGACAGGTCGCCACGAGGGGGAATCGACGTCAAACGGCCGCCGAAAAGTCTGACGACGCTTGCGAACAACGCGAACATCGGCTTCGGGAGAACGACGTTCTGCCCACCGGCGATCAGCGAAAGGCCGAGCGTATGCGTCAGTTCATTCGACCCGTTGCCAACGAGAATCGAGTCGGGGCTGCAACCGAGAGATGATGCAACGGCCTCAATCAGTGGCGCCGGCTGATCTTCGGGGTACCGATTGAACGGCACCGATAGCATCTCGTCTAGAATTTCCTGTTTCAGATCGTCATCAACATCAAACGGGCTTTCGTTCTGGTTGAGTTTGCAGCTGATGCCGGGATGAGCCTTGACGGTGTACTGCTTCTCGGCGCGTACCTGCGGGCGAATCCTATCGATGGGCGACGATGATGTTGCCATAATCACGATGGGCGGAGTTAGGTCGGACGACTCAAATTACGCATTGAATCGTCGGGGCGACGACCTCGAACGAAGGTGGGTACTCAACTCGCTTCAAATCCGGGTCGGACGGCGACTGCACTGCACGAACGGATCGGTACTACGCAGAGGTGAAACAGATGGATGGCCGGATACCTTCGGAAGCGTCGTGTGGAAGATCAGACAACCGGCCGACAATGCGGGGGATCTAATACTCTCCGTCGGTATAGTCGCGAGGCGCGTCCTCTTGCTCGGCGGCAGGAGGTATTTCAGGCATGCCGCGAAACTCGTAGCCCGGCAGACATTCACTGCACACAAACCGCATGGTGTCATGAATAGCCGACACGAATTTCCCGAAGTCCTCTTTATAGAGAAATATCTTGTGCTTCTCGTATCGACCCTCTTCGATTCGCTTGCTCTCCGTGATTGTTATGAAGAAGTCCTCTCCGGATCGCGTCGTCTTGACGTCAAAAAAGTAGGTCCTCTTTCCAGCGGGGACCCGCTTGGAGAACACTTCATCCCGATAACGACCCCGGTCGGGGCCGCTGCCGTCGCCCGGACTGAGAGTCGACTCATTCAGGTCCGGAGAATCGTGGCCATGATTCCCCCGCTCGGTGTCACCACTCATCCTGTTGACTTCCGCTTGCGATCCCAACACGCGTCGCCCGTGAATCTCCGCAAACAACAACTCGAGAATTTTCACACAATATGCAAATGATCGTGCAAAAGTACAACGAGACGTGGGGCGGGCTCTACTTCATGTTGTCCTGGGAGGAGAGTGTTGCCCTCGGCAGCGGCTTCAAGTAACGAGGTTGCAGGATCGGATTTGACGCAATACGGTGCAGCTGCTTCTGCCAGAGCCTGCTAACATGGCCAAGCCGAGCCGAAACCAACGTCACATCCGCCGAATTGCCGAATACCATGTGACACAGCGCCAGGTCATACAGTGCGGGTGCGAAATAGGGATCGTAGTCCAGCACCTCCTCGAGCAAGACCAGCGCCTCGTCATATTGGTGGAGCCCGATCCGGGATTGTGCCAGACCGTATTCAGCGAGATGTTTGTACGGGACTTCGCGTCGAGTCCGCTCGAAATGCTCGGCGGCGTCAGCGAATTCACGCTTCTGCAGGTGATCCAGACCCAGCAAGTATGACGCGGGGAAGAACCCTTCAAAAAGCTTGATCACCTCCGAGAAAGAAGTGTTCGCCTCTTGATCGGTTCCGAGCATTCGATACAGAATGCCGCGCATGAAGTGGAGACCCGGATCTGCCTCTCGTTGCTCCACCGCAGACTCGAACGAGGCGAGCGCCTCTCTCAGACTTTCATCGAACCGTTCGCGCAGGGAGATCATCGCAAGCAGTCGGAAGGCCTGAACGTACGGACGTTCCCTGAAACCAGGTTGTCGAAAGACTGACCTCATCGATCGCGTTCCGAGCGCCAGGTTCATCTGGCCGATTGCCGGACGGGGATCATTCGCTATGCACACGTCCTCTTGTAGCACGTCCGGCCCGTCGCTAGTCTTGGTCCCCAGTGTAATTACACCGATCACTTCACCGAACTCGTTCATCAGAGGCCCGCCGCTGTCGCCCGGCCGCACGCCGTTACTGCTGATCCAAGTCCGGTCGAATCCTAGCCGGGCCGAGCTGTAGGCGACACCCGCCGTGCTGCGCCGCACCCCTCCCGGCCAGCCGTTTGTAAGAACGACCTTCGCCTGTGCAGACTCCGGGGCGCCCATCCCGGATATATCCTCTGCCAGTGCGAGCGGACGAATCCCGGCAGCACGCACGCGCTCGGGGTCTACGTGCAGAACCACAACGTCACGAATCGGGTCGATTCCCCAGATATGCTTGCTTTCGAGGCTACTTCCGTCGGGCAGTAAGACGTTGACCCGCCGACCATCAGCCACAACATGGTAGCTGGTGACAAGCGCATCATGCCGGATGAAGAACGCCGATCCGGTGCGCTTGTACGTGAGCTGTCTGGTCTCATCCTTCCGTTCGACGAAGACCGGTACGATCGCGTTGGCAGCGCGATGAAACGCTTCGCTTATGCGATACGCAGCCACGGTGCGTGAAGGAAGGCGAAGACGCTTTCCCTTCCAGTCAACAAACAGGCTTGGGATTACGATAGAACCAGCGTCACCGGCACGAAACACAATCCGTAGCGACGCACGGACAACGTGTTGTCCGTCTTTGTCAACTTCAACGCTTACGACTGTTTCTTCTCTTCGGACGACGCGCAATACCCCGGGAGCGGGAGCCATTGCCAGTCCATCGAAAGCACGCCGAAATCCCTCCGCCTCGTCTTCTCCCGCAACCAGTGCGTACGCTTCAACCTGAAGCGTAAAAGGCTCCCCAACTGCGACGACAGACTTGTTCAGGCGACCATAGAGATGGACGTTCGATTCGTTCGGCGGCTCAGTCGAAAACGCAGCCGCCAACACCACGACCAGTATCCATACGGTTCCTTCGAAGTACGGTCTCATCAGGTCTGATCTCCTGTTTCCAGACTCCTGACCACCTCTCGAACCAGCATTTCCATCTCGGCCCGTATCTCGTTACCCACCTCCAGCACTTCTTCATGATTCAGAGGCGTGTCGGACAGTCCGGTCGCACGGTTCGTGATCGTCGAAATACCAAGTACGTGCATGCCCAGATATCGAGCCTGAATGACCTCCGGCACCGTACTCATGCCGACCGCGTCACCACCGATCTTTTCGAAGAACTTGATCTCCGCACTGGTTTCGTACGAAGGACCCGGGGTCCACACGTAAACGCCTCGATAAGTCGGAATCCCAAGACGAAGTGCGGAAGCCTCCATATCGGCAATCCATTTCACGTCGTAGGGCTCAGACATATCTGTAAAGCGGGGCATCCCATCCATATTCGGACCTGTCAACGGGCTTCCGAAACCCAGATTGATGTGATCCTCAATAAACATGATTGTACCGGGATGCAACAGGGGATTAATTCCCCCCGCCGCATTCGTGACCACCAGTCTCTTCACTCCCAGTCCGTGCAGAAGCCGGACCGGGAAGGCTGTCGTCCTGACCGAATGACCCTCATACGAGTGAAGTCGACCCTGGACGATGGCTACGATACGTCCTTCCAGCCGACCTACGAGCAGCCGGCCCGTATGACCCTCCACCGTCGCGTGCGGGTACCCCGGGATGGCCTCATCCTCGAATACCGTTGCATCTTCCAGCGTTGCGGCAAGATGAGCCAGTCCCGACCCCAGTATCAGAGCAACCTCAGGGGTTCTCGACTCGCGTTCACGTATGTAATCGACTGCATCACGGACGTCGGCACAAACTGTAATCTCGCTTTGACCTGCCACTTCAATCCTCTGCTGTAATTTCCAGAAAGCCCGAACCTACCCCACGTGTGCGCTCGTCAGGTCGTCTTGAGAACCTGATAATTGCGTGCGCTCCACACCACTTGCTGCACTACGACGCGAAGGGTGGTTGTCACAGGAATCGCGAGTAGCATCCCTACAATTCCACCCAGCTGTGCACCAATAAGCACCACAAACAGAATAATAAGTGGATGCGCCTCGGCGACTCGTGAGAAGATGAAAGGCTGGAAGAACACATTGTCGGCCAACTGGGTCACGAACATCGCAACCAGAACGCCAAGAAACAGAGAGAAATCGCCTGTCTGCACAACACCGATAACAACACCCGCAAGAAAGCCCATCAGTGGTCCGAAGTACGGAATTGTGTTTGCGAGGCCTGCGAAAATTCCGACTGCCAGTGCATAGTCCAGACCAACGATGTACAACAAGATCGACGCCACCGTAGCGATTGACAGGCACTGTACAACAAGACCCTTCAGGTACCTTCCGATATTCGTTTCCACCTTCTCGATAATCGTGAGAGTAATCTCATAGAAGCGATTCGGTACGAATTGAACAATGCCCTGGCGAATCCGTGGCCCATCCTTCAGGAAGAAGAAGCTGATGAAAGGAACGATGATGACTGCATAGAAGATGTTGGTAAACAGTCCGACGAGCGAGGCCATGACGCTCGTTATTCCCTCTTCCTGGAAAAGCGTTTGAAACACTCGCGTGACACCGCTGATGACTGCACCTTCCTGTATTGGAAAGACCCTCGCGATGCGGTCTTCGAATGTCGCGGCGATATTTGAGACTTCTTCTACGGAGACAAGCTGCGACAATTCCCTGACTTGAGATGCGACGAATGGCACCAGATAGGTGGCCAGCAAACTCAATAGTCCCATGAACACAACAAAGGCAGAGAAAATTGACGTGATCCGACCCACACCAAGACCCTCGATTCGATCGGCAATCGGCCGGAGAGAGTAGGCCAGGACGATGCCGACGACGAGGTAAGTCACCAGTCTGGCGAAATACCACACGAGCGCCGCGAAAGCGATAGCACCAACCAGCACCACCACGATCCTGATAATCCGATCCGCCGTGAATCGGGGGGCGTTCGTCCGCACCTCGCTCGACGAAACTGCAAGCGACTCTGTGCCGTCCACCGTCATCGCGGGTTTCGTGCCTGCCTTTGCGGACGCATCGTTCTCTTTAACTGACACTTGAACTACTCTCCCATTTCCTCGACCACCTGCCGAGCCGTTCCGAAGTCAAATCCTCGTCGAATGAGGAAGTCGAACAATTTCTTCTGGCGACGGCGCGGATCAGCCGTTGTTCCGAGCCTTGGCCATCTCTTTTCTGCCTGCTGCCGGGCCAGCGCCAGCCAATCGACCTCCGGGTCCAGTGTTGCAATCACATCATCGACAATCTCCCGGTCCACGCCCTTCTTCCGCAGATCACCCCGAATTCTGTGAATCCCGAAGCCGCGACCGCGCGCCCTCGACGTCGCGAACTCGCGAGCAAATGTTTGATCGTCAAGATATCCTCTCTCCACCAGCCTTCTCAGTATTTCGCTGACGGTCTCTTCATCAAAACCTTTGTCACTCAGTCGCTGACTGATCTCGGAGACCGTCCGCATTCGGTATGACAGGAGATTCAATGCGGCGTTATACGCTCTTCGAACACTCTCAGCGCGCAGAGCAGACTCGACCGAAGAACGATCCGCGACGACGTCCTTCCTCAAGCCACACTGCATCGCAATGTCCGCATACAAGCCGAAGGCGAACTCCCCGTCAATGTAGATTGATACCCGGCTCGGGTCTTTTCTCTGGACTCGAATCGTGGTGATCAGGCCAGTCGGTATATCATCTGTTGATGGCAAATGTCTGCTGCTTTGCGGCGAGAGGATCGACCTGGACGACGACGGAATCGACCGAGAGCCCGACAACAATACCAAGTGCTCCCTCGACGTTTGACGGAGGTTCGCGACCATCTGAATTGAACTGGGTTGTCGCATAGTCTGCATACACCTTGCTTGACCGAACTACCGCTATTCGCAACTCATGACTTGGAAGCGACTGGTCGGCTCGGTCAACCGGAATGGCATACAGACCCGTCCAGCTCATCGGAGCAAACTCGCCACTCCCCGCATCGTCTTCCGCGAAAACCTGCTCCGGCAACAGAAAGAAATCAACGACGACAGAGCTGAATTGACTGCGGGGACGAAGCTGCGCCTGAATCCAGCTATCCGGCCCCGAAGCCGGATCCTGAGTCCACCACGCAGTTGTTTCGATCGGGTAGATATAGCCTGTCGTTGCATCCACGCCCAGGCTATCCAGCCGTAATGAATCGATCAGAATGGCCTCCACCGGTTCACCCGGCGCAACGACGGAGATGCTGTCGATTCGAATCGGAGGAGGGAGTATTCCGGATGCGCGCGCCGTCCGGCCATCCCAGCGAACATGGACGTCGAAGAGGTCACCGGTTTCGAGTGCATCTGTGTATTCGTCAGGCGGCGAGTAGTGACCCGGGGAGCCCTCTTCGTACTCAACCGTCACTCCATTTATGACCAGGTCGACCCCGCCTCCTGTTGCAGACGACCCATCAAAAAGATCACCTTCTGCGTCGAGCGGCTGTGTGGTCCGAAGAATGACTGGCCCCGGCCGCAGTCCCGTGTTCATGTAGGCTTCCACAGCCAACGAACCCGTCTCCTCCGGCCGGACCGAATCGCATGACACGATTCCGACGACGAGTGCTGCCGCCGCGACGAGTCTGAGATATGAACGTCGGCGTATCACAGTTCGATCTGAATCTCCAACAATGGAAGTATAGGCAAGCCTCCTCGATCCACAATCTTCACGCGGTCGCCGGTGAGCGTGTATTGCCTTCCCAGTACGTTCCTCCTGTTTGTCACATTATAGAGATGGAGTCCAACCTTCCAGTCGGCGCTCAGCCACCGAAATCTGTATCCACCGAGAAGGTCGATTCGAATGTATGCCGGTAGCCGCCCGTTGTTGACTACGGGTCGATGGAGATAGAGCGTTGGAGCCTCGACCGGGCTCCCTATCACGTACTTGCCAACCGGCACCGTCTCGGGATAACCCGCCCGAGCGGTCGCCGAAACGGAGTACGACCACCTCCTCCCGGACCGGGACACAACACCGCGCGCTGAACGGGGCACGTGATAACGACTGGGTCTGAATTCCGTCTCTCCAATCTCCGGTGCCCGGCTCTCCGAATTCCCACCGGAATATGACAGCATCGACGTCCATGATCCGACTTCCCACTCGCCTGTGAGCTCGAAACCATAACTGCGTGTTGCTGCGCGTGTGTACTGTCCGAGCAAGGCCGAAACCCCGATTCCGGGCCCGTCGAGACCTTCCTTTGTTTGAAGCTCGTCGAGTGGAACAAGGACATCGTCGCTGGTTCTGTAATAGATATCCGCCAGAACCTTGAGAGAACTGCTGGCACGGGCTTCTATTCCAAATGCTCCCTGCCGGCTCATCGAAGGTCCGACCTGCTGGTCAACCGGCACCCATCGACTGGACACGAGATCATAAAGAAACGAGTATCGATCGCGAAGTCTGTGCAAGTACTGAACCTGAGTCCCTGCTGCCATCTTCAGGACAATCCAGGGTGCCGCCGCGTAACTAACGCTTAGTCTCGGATCGAGACGTACGGCACCCGCTCCGTCAAAAGAGGTCAACCGGAGTCCCGGTTGAATTCGGACCTTCGCAGACGGCTCCCAGAGGGCCTGGACGAATCCGACCGACTCCTTCGACTGAACCTTGCTTTGATCGTCAACGTTATCGACCAGTCCTGCCGACCGCAACAACTGGGCTGCCAGAGAACTACCGAAACGATGCTCAATGAATCGGGCCCCGGCCTTCAGCGTGAGTTCATCGCTCGCCACGAAATCGACGTCCAGCTTCGCACCCAGATCCCTCAGCGAGACGGAGTAGTCGGAGATAACCAGCGAAGAAGTCGTGGGACGGACGAATGTCGACTCCGCACCTTTGTAATCGGACTCGTACGCGGTGAGGGTGAAAAGAAATCGGTCACTAGGCACGTATTGATAACGGGCACTGTAGATCTCATTTCCCCAACGGTGACCCACCTCAAAGTACAGGTCGGCGGGGCGCAACCATGAGGAGAAATCCAGCGAGAGATCAAACGGAAGCCTGAGGTCGAGATCATCTCGACCCCGGTAATACGATAGTGATAGGCGCGAGTGATGAGCCGGACGGAATGACAGCTTGGCACTCCAATCGAAGAAATAGTATCCCGTTCGAAGTGTGTCCCGACGACCGTCTTCCTCTACCGGGTGGGTCCGGCCGATCAGTTTGTCGAAATAGGATCGACGACCGGAAATCATGAACGAGCTCGAACGATTGATCGGGGTTTCAACCAGGAACCTCGCGCTGATGGCGTTGACGGCAATCGTGGTGGTTGGCCGGGTCCTTCGACCGTCCTTCAATTCTGCGTCAAGGATTGCGGAGAGCATTCCCCCGTGTTCGGCGGGAAAAGAGCCCCGAAAGAACTTGACGTCGGCAAGTGTTTGCGTCTGAAAAGTCGAGATCAGTGAGAACGCATGTGAGGGATGATAGACGGGCGCTCCATCCAGGAGATACAGGTTCTGATCAGGCCCACTGCCTCGCACGACGAGACCACCTACCGTTTCTCCCGTGCGCTCGATACCGGGTAACCATTCAAGAGCTTGAAACAAGTCCTGGTCATCCACGGACGTCGGTATTTCCAACAACTCGCTGACGGGAAGCGCCACGACTCCCGGTATCGCCGCAACATCCGCGCGATCCTGAATGTCGCCGATGACAACGAGCGCTTCCGTCCCGAAACTCCGTGGCGCTAGTGCGACACGAATCGGCTTCGCCGGCACATGAACAAGCGTGTCTACAGTCTCATAGCCGATGTAGGAGAGACGAAGTGCGTGGCGACCGGGAGTTAATCCTGGCAACGTGAAAGACCCGTCCGCCTGCGTCACCGTGCCGACCTTCAGAGCCGGAAGGTATACGTGTGCTCCATAGAGGCCCTCATTGCTTTCATCGTCCACCAGCATGCCTTTGATGCTGTAGAACCGGGTGTGCTTCCTCGCAATGATCACAAACTGCCGCGGAGCCACCTGGTCGAATTCGAGATCGTGGCCCTGGAGCGTGCAGGCAATGGCGTCTGCGACGTTCTCCCCGTCGTAGGTGCAGCTTGTCCGGTAGCCTTCCACGAGATCATGCGAAAACACGATATCAACGCCCGTCTGAACCGAAATCCTGGCAAGCGCGTCGGCGAGGCTCGACTCGCCAGTCGGAAGGCGTACGGATTGACTCTGACCGGTTCGCGTCATTCCGCCGCAAAGCAGCAAAGCAATGAACGCGACGAGCAAGGAACGCATCGACATCCTCGACGGGTGAATCCGGGCTTTGGGGATCGAGAGCACGTCCCGTGCTAACGACGCACCGTCGAAGATTCTCCCGGGAGACAAAAAATGACGCGCGCTGCCAGATGACGGGTGGCTTTACCCGAGGCGGCGCTGGGCCAGACCAATTAGCTCAGGTCGGTCAAACGGTACCCGGTCGAGATGCGAGCGACCTTCGCGCCGAGCGTCTTTGCGAGCGTCTCAAGGATGTCCTCAAGGTCGCTGGATCTGTCAAACGTGCCGGTGATGGTCTTCGTGGCAAGACCTGAATCGACGGTCACAGTCACTCCGTAGTGTTGTGACAGGATTTCTGCAATCTCCGACAGTCGCGTCTTGCGGAAGACGAACAGGTTAGCCCATGCGAGAGCTTCGGACAGGTTGATCTCCACTGGGCCAGATGGCGCATTGTCTCGCAGTACGACGCAGGTTTGGCCGGCAATCAGCTTTGTCACCGAATCGTGGCCGGCTCGGGATCCGACGGACACTTCTCCCGCGACGACGACAACGTCAGTTTGATCAACGACGCTCTGAACGCCAAAACTCGTACCAAGGACGGAGACACGCGCCGTGGACGTTTCCACGAGAAACGGCGCATCCGATACAACAACTTCGAAGAATGCATCACCGGTCAGGCGCATGACTTCCGGGCGGGACGATTTCGAATCAACGCCGCGATAACTCAACTCCGCCGGTCCGAAGAGGCGAACGATTGAGCCGTCCAACATGGTAATGTTCTGAATCTCGCCTGTCGGCACATCGTACGTAACAAGGCCTGCATCGCGCCTCGCGACAAAAAGGAGTATGCCCGCGAAGATCACGGTAGCGGCAACGGCGGCGATGCGCCACGCCGTCCGCGCAAGTCGACGCTCATGTGCCCGCGGAGACACGGCGGATACGGCGTCACGCAAGTGGCCCTCTCGCAACGTCCAGCTCTCTTCAAAATCACTCGCGTCGGCCGCGATCCGATTCAGAATGTCATCCAGAAACGTCGTGTCTTCCCATGACTCTTCAATCTGCGGCCAGATAGCCCGCAACTGACCGCGCTCGTCGTCACTCAGGGCCGTTTCCATTCCGGCACGCTGCAGGGCGGCAAGCACGAGGACCCTTCTGTCGGAAACGACTTCTTCCTGCCGGAAGCGAATGCGTTCCGAAATCGCCAACCAGGCCGCATAATCGCTCAGAATGGCATCATTTTCGCCGATTTCCCTCAAAAACGCAGCCCGCGCCTCCGGGGACATCTCGCCAATATGCTCAAACCTGATGTTCATGATCTTCTATCCGTTTCCAGATACTATAGCCGTAGGGTTCACCGAAATAGTAACATGATGAACAGCACAGAAATGGCGGCGAGCAGGTCGCGCATCTTCTCAAAAGCGCGCTTGACCTGCATCTTGATGGCTGCTTCGGTCGATCCGACCATTCCTGCGATTTCGCTGTACTTGTATCCGTACTCCTTCAGTTCAATAATCCGACGCGCCTGTGGAGTCAAGGAGCTGAGCGCCATCTCAATGTCAATTGACATGGCATCCTGTACCCGGGTTCGTACGTCTTCCAACTCGATCTCATCGAGGAGATTGCGCTCCTTCGGCCCGTAGCGACCGCGATAGAAATCCTGGAGTTCGAACAGCGCCGCCTTCATCGAGAACGCCTTGAGGCTGCCCGACTCGCGCAGGCGCGGCATTCCTTGATGAACTCTGACGAGTGTATTCTGAACCAGATCGTCGACCTCAGTGCGCAAGCCGATTCTTTTCACAAAGAACCCCCTGAGTACGGGCTCGAGCCAACGCAGCAGTCGATCGCGCGACTGTTCGTCCCCATCGTTGGCCCGATCAACGAGACCGGCAATCTGTTCGCTATCCGTCTTCATGGGGATGATGATGTCAGGAGTAACCGACGTCACAAGATGCGCACGTCAACCATCGACTGCAATGCCGCGGGAACTCACGCCGGACCAACGCCGGATGCCGCCAGTGCGGCAAGACCAACAATCATGGCGGCTTTAATGTTGCGGCTGGCTCGGGTAGCGGATTTCTCAGAATCGGTATGAAGCACCCACCACACTGCCGACAGCAGAAAACCGTTTGAAACCAACATCAGCAGGAGGTAGAGACCGCTATATCCCATCACGAGGTACGGCGTCGGCGTCAATCCAATCGTAACAAGCAGCAGTGCGGCGGCTAAATGTGCACTCCTCGCAGTCCCCGCACGCACTGCGAACGAGCCGACACCCCGGGCTCTGTCTCCGTGCAGGTCCTCGATGTCTTTCACTAACTCGCGTGACATCGTGGTGACGAGAGCGAAGATCGCCGCGGGAATCGCGAGAGCTGCTCCACCGATGCTCAGTGCTCCGTAGACCAGTGATGTGGCCACAACTATACTCACCACCAGATTCCCGATCAGTGATACCGACTTGAGTCTGGCGCTGTACGCAACGAGCAGCACGACTGATGACGCTGCGATCGCCAGATGCAGGGCGGAAACCAGCAGAGCGACAGCAAGTCCGGATATCGCGAGAAAAATCCAGAGAATGCGTACCTGGTTGGGTGTGACGATACCGGATGGCAGCGGCCGCATCGGACGATTCAAGCGATCGATTTCGACATCGTACAAATCGTTGATGACGTTACCGCTTGCGCCGACCAGCGTGGCCGAAACACTCGCTAGAATCAGCGGCGCGTTTCCAGGCCATTGAAGTGCGCCGGCGCTGGCGACGATGATGCCGCCGACCACAGTGCCTGAGAAGAACATAACACAGTTGAGCGGACGTACGATCCGCACCAGTCCGTTCAACGACTTCCACATACAGGCTCTCAGACGTTCGTTTCGAACCGGTTGGCCTCGAGATTTTTCTGAACCTCATCGTGCCGGAATACCAGCCCGTTCATCGCAACGTAGACACCCGGAGGCAGAAGCTGCACCGCCGCCAGTGCAAAGCCGATATTGAACTCCGCGTCGCTGCCCTTAAACCGGGATGGACTGAGCGAACCGACAAGTACGATCGTCTTACCAATGGCCACCGACAACACCCGCGCCGTTTCGACCATCGTATCAGTCCCGTGTGTAATCAGAATTCGGTCTTCATCGGCCCGCTCCACGGATTCCAGGACAAGTCTCCGATCTTCATCGTTCATATCGAGACTATCTTTCATGAACAGAGACTCAACGGCGTACTCGACACTCGCGTTCACCTCCTTCAACATGTCCGATATTTGCGGACGTCCAACTTCATAACGGCTCCTGGCGTCGAAGTAGACCTTGTCGATCGTACCGCCAGTCGTGAACACACGAACTCGCCCTGGTCTGAGATTCTCCTGCGTCATGTTCTCTCCGCAAATCCGAGCAGGAAGCTCCAGATCACGTGTGCTGCAAGGCGAATTGTGCGACCGCCTTCGTCAACCATTGGATTGACCTCCACCAGATCTACCGACGTTACGCTCGGTGTCGCTCCCGCTGTTAGTGCCAGATCAATGAGCAATCGTTGTTCGATCCCACCGACCGTTGGGGCGCTGACGCCGGGAGCGTAGCTCTGGTCTACAACATCCATGTCGAGAGATAGCATCACGGGGCCGGCCTCGTTAGCGGGCACCATGAGCCGCTCGATCATCGGCTCGGTCGTATCGTCGACCCAGTACACCCGAGCGGAACGCTTCGCGAGAAAAGCGAGGTGGGCCGAGGCGTTGCGGCCGGGTTGCAATCCCGCAACCGAGTATGACAGGCACTTACCGGACGGATGATCGAGCGCCTGCCGAAACGGCGAACCGCTGTGGCCCTTACCCCTGACGAGCGGGCGCACATCCGCGTGAGCATCCAGGTTAAGAATATTCACGCTCCGGTCGGCCTCCATGTACCCGAGAAAGTGACCGTAGGCGGTCTCATGCCCACCGCCGAGAATGACGGGCAGCACACCGGCAAGGAGACAATCCCGAACGAATTGTCCGAGCGATTCCTGCTTCTCGACGAGGGATCGACCAGCGCGAAGGTTGCCGACATCCAGCGTCCGTTGAAGGACATGGACGTGCTCGGTCGAGCGGCGACCATCCGGCGTCATGCGGTACAAAATTTTGCGTATGTCGTCCGGCGCATGAGCGGCCCCTACGCGTCCCCCGTTGGTCCGGACCCCGTCGTCCACAGGAAAGCCCGCCATCGCAATCAGGATTTCCTGATGTCCGCCCGGGGAAAACGATACATAGTCCCCGAGACGCGGATCGTCGTCGGTTCCTGGAGAATGCCCGCTCCACTCATCGAAATCTGATACCTGGTAATTCATTCCGGATCGACCACTTGATTCTTGAGCAAATACGGCAGTCTCGCTAGTTACGTCTCGCTTCGTACACGATTCGACCGCGGATGAATGTATTCAGCACGGAGTTCGGTCGAAAGTGGTAAAGCCACTCATTGATGGATCCGGCTTCCACAAGCACAAAATCAGCCTGCTTTCCACGTTCCAGTGATCCGAGAAGATGCTCGCGATTGATGGCCGCTGCCGCATTGATGGTGGCAGCGCGCAGGGCTTCCGCCGGCGTGAGTCCGTTCATGATGCACGCAAGGGTCATGGCCAGCGGCAGGTGATAGCTGGGAGCACTGCCTGGATTGAAATCGGTGGCCACCGCTACCCGCGCGCCGGCGTCAATCAATCTTCTTGCATCAAGCGGCGTCTGGCGCAGGTAAAGTGATGCAATGGGAAGGGTCACGGCCACTACGTCGGCCTTGCTCAACGCCGTCACCCCGTCGTCGCTTATGCACTCGAGATGGTCCGCCGACGCGGCTTGCATCTCCGCCGCCAGCGCCGCGCCGCCGCCGTCCGTCAGTTGATCGGCGTGGAGCTTCGCTCTCAGACCGTGCTCGGCCGCTGCTACGAGGACGCGGCGACCCTCGTCGATAGAAAAAGCCGACTCCTCGACGAACACATCGCAAAATTCGGCGAGTCTCTCAGCGGCCACGTGAGGAATGATGCGGCTACAGATCTCGTCGACATAACCGCTCCGATCGTCTCGAAATTCCTCGGGAACGGTGTGAGCCGCAAGCAACGTTGCGACGATATTGATCGGCCCCTCCTGCGCCAGGCGCCGGTACACCCGCAGCAGCTTCAGTTCATCATCCAGAGTCAGGCCATACCCGCTCTTGCACTCGACCGTTGTCACACCCAATCGAAGCATATGAACGCCAAAGTCGCGGACCCTCCGCAGCAGGTCGTCTTCTGAGGTGCGACGCGTTTCCCGTACCGTGCTCAGGATGCCGCCACCCTTTCGGGCAATGTCGAGATACGTAGCGCCGCGCGAACGCAACTCAAACTCGTCGGCGCGCCAGCCACCAAACGCCAGGTGCGTATGACAGTCGATGAGACCCGGCACCACCAGTGCACCCGCGGCATCCATCGGGAACTCGCCACGGTACTGCTCCGGAAGATCCGCCTCCGGCCCGACCCACTGAATACGGTCGCCCGTCCAGACCAATGCGGCATTTTCGATCACGTCTGCATCGGAAGGCCCCTTGCCGGCCGAGCAGGTTGCCAGGCACGTGATGTTTCGAAGCGTGGGCATATTATCGGAGTGCTCCAACCTCCTCTTCTACCGACTTCAGTAAACCTGCAGTCCGTACGATCTCCATACACGGATCCAGATCTTCCCGGAAATAGTAGTCCGACTCACGATGGGCTATCACGTGGCGCACAAAGCCGTGCGCCGCTGCTACACCGCGCCCGGGACGTAGCGGATGTCGGTAGTCCAGCGCCTGAGAGGCCGCCAACAGCTCGATCGCCAGCACCGTTTCAACATTGCGAAAGACCTGGAGAAGTTTTATCGCACTGATGCTCCCCATGCTAACGTGATCTTCCTGACCCAGGCTGGTCGGAATCGAGTCTACGGACGCGGGGTGGCAGAGAATCTTGTTCTCAGATACCAGTGCTGCAGCGGTGTACTGAGGAATCATGAATCCCGAGTTCACTCCGGTCTGTCGCATCAGCAACTGCGGCAAACCATCCTGCCCCGAGAGTAGCAGATAGAGGCGTCGTTCCGAGATACTGGCCAGCTCCGCCAGCGCTATCGCCATGTAGTCCATCGCCAGTGCGAGTGGCTGGCCATGGAAATTACCTCCGCTCAAAATGGACCCGTCCGAAAATACGAGCGGATTATCGGTCGCCGAATTCAGTTCTGTCTCGATCACTTCTGACGCGTGTCCAAGTGCGCCTCGTGTGGCACCATGAACCTGCGGCACACACCGCAATGAGTACGGATCCTGCACCTTACCGCAGTCGCGATGTGATTCCAGAATCTCGCTATCGAGTAGCATCGCCCTGACGTTGGCAGCCACATCGATCTGCCCGGCGAACGGCCGAACAGCCTGTATTCGTTCGTCGAACGGGAGCAGACTTCCCTGCAGCGCCTCCAGACTCATCGCCGCGACAACATCCGCGAGCTTTGCGAGTCGACTCGATTTCTCAAGCACATACGCGCCATAGGCACTCATCAACTGTGTGCCGTTGATGAGCGAGAGACCATCCTTGGGGCCCAGCGTCACCGGGGCCAGGCCATTCTGAGCAAGGACTTTGTCCGCGTCGAGGAGTGTCGAGCCGTCGCCACTCCAGAACAATCCACGGCCGATCAGCGGAAGTGTCATATGAGCGAGCGGGGCGAGATCTCCCGACGCGCCGACGCTGCCTTTGGACGGGATAGCCGGGATTAGGTCCATCTCCACGAAGGACAGAAGCCGTTCAAAGACTGACAGCGACACGCCCGAAAATCCAAGTCCCAGTGCGTGAATCTTCAACTGCAGCATCAAACGCGATATCGGTACCGGCACCCAGTCTCCAACCCCAACGGCATGACTCAGCAGAAGATTTCGCTGCAGTGTCTCGAGTTGGTCGGCCGGTATTCGCTCTCGTGCGAGCGCACCGAACCCTGTGTTGATGCCGTAATAGCTTGATCCGTCCTTGAGCGCAGCATCGACGATTTCACGGGATCGAACGACCGGCGTGGGGTCGGCGCGCAGAGCCG